>SKXI01000063.1 GCA_007128515.1 Halococcaceae archaeon
ACAGGAGAGTGATAGGGATCATCGTAGAAGCTCATACGTTCCCGATTGCGAATCGGACGACACTGGGGACGTGTCTGTCCGAGAGATCCGGGTGGCTACGATGATCCCTATGAGAGTTCGCGGTCCATCTCGTTGGCGAGCCAGACGGGAGTACGAGAGACACGCGTTCGCGGGTGTCGAGAGTACCGAGGACGGCCCGCGACGCCCAGAGCGGGAGGAGGGCGGACGAGCGAAGCACACGGCGTCGGTCGATCACGGTACGGGTGGTCGATACCTCACGAAGGGACTGTGAGCTCACCGTCGGCTGGCGAGCGAGTAGACGATCACCCCGCCGAAGGCGACGACGTAGTAGAGCCAGAGCGGTCCCTCGACGGTCCGGAACACGACCGACACCCCGAGAACCCAGAGGACGACGACCGCTACGTCGACGAGCGCTCCTCGCCACGGGAGCCGTGCGGACGCGGCGGCGAGCCGATCCGGAACCCGTGATCGATCGGATGTCATACCTGTCGTAGCACCTCAGAAGTGAAGGCCGTACTCCTCGAGGAGGCGGTAGCCCGCGGTGCCCCAGACGAAGTCCGCGCCCGGCCACCAGGTCCGGGCGTTGTTGATCCCGGCGACGAGGAGGTAGTCCTCGGGGTGGTCTTCGTCCGCGTGGAAGGCGATCGAGCCGCTGTCGCCGTCGGTGAACGCGTCCTCGTCGCCCCACCTGAACTGTCCGGGTCGACAGACCTCGCCCGTGAAGCAGGTCACCCCGTCGATCCCCTCGATCCGTCCGCTGGTCTCGTCGGTCATCGCGCCGAGTTTCGAAAGCGGCTCTTCCCTGGCGGCCAGTTCGGCCAGCCCGACCTTCGTGTACTGGCCGATCACCCGCGACGGCGAGGCGCGTTCGATCGTGGCCGACGGGCGATACCCCTCGTGTGGCGCGACGGTCACGACGTCCGCGAACGGGTAGCCCCGCTCGACGTCGCCGACGTGGTGGGCCTCGTCGTCGGCGAGCACCGACAGCGGCTCGCCACGGTGGCCGGTCTCCTTCGTCCCGAGGTCGCCGTAGAGGTGGTTCGAGGTCGCGAAGAAGCGCGAGTCGCCGTCGGCCTCGAACAGCGCCGAGGCGAGCGTCGCGACCCCGTCGCCGTTCTCGCAGACGATGCCGCCGGGGATCTCCTCGGGGTCGAGCTCGGACAGCTGGTACGGCTCGGGGCTCTCGGCGGCCGCCTCGGGCGCTGCGGGCAGGTCGTCGAGCACCTCCAGGTCGATCGGTGTGGGGTCGGCGATGCTCTTCAGTCGCTCCTCGACGCCCGCGTCCGTCGCGGAGACCGACAGCGAGGCCTGCGGTTCGTCGAACGTCCCGGGAACGACGAACGAGTCGAGCAGCGGGGAGAGCTCCAGCTCGCCGAGTCGCTCCTGGACGGTGAACGCGTGACGGATCTCCTCGTGCCAGTCGGCCGGTACCGACTTCCGGCGGGGTACGAGGTCGGACGAGTCGGGGTTCGGTCGCGCCATCGCGTGCGTGATCACGCCGAGGCCGTCGGGGGTGACGTACTCCGCACCGATGCCGAAGACGAGAGCGCCACAGACGCCGACGTTCAGCCCCGTCCGAAGCACCCGGCGGCGGCTCACGAGGGCGTCCTCTCCGCCCGTCGTCCCGGCTGTCGTATCTGTTGTACCCTCCGTCACCGTGCTGGATACCCCCGATCCCTGTGTCACCCACACGCTCACATTTAATTAGCGTTACGTTACCGCGCACAATCGTGAGAGCCGACGCCGCCGAACTGCCACCGGAGATCTGATCTGGGTCCGGGCGAGGAGGGCTCGGTACGACCGATTTCGCCTCGGTCAGTCGAACAACGCTGAGCGAGAATGATTAGCGTAACCTTTGAACGTCCCAGATCTGCAAGCTGTGTCCTCTCATACCGTCGATCCCAGTCTCGGCGACGACGTGTTCAAACGTTGCGCAGACCACTCAAGCTCAGCGAGCTTGATTTCGCACCGCTCAATCAAACAGCTCGAATCGGAGATTCGCTGGCGTGACGAAGCTTACGCTTCGTCGAACAACTCCTCGCCCTCGACCATGTGCTCGTCCACCGCGTCCATGTCGAGGGTGACGCCCAGACCCGACTCCTCGGGGATCTCGATCGAACCCTCGTCGATCACGTCCTCTTCGACCAGGTCCTCCCACCACTCGAGCTGGTACGAGTGGTACTCGAGGGCGAGCGAGTTCGGGATCGCCGCGCCGACGTGAGCGCTCGCGACCGTTCCGATGGGAGAGGCGACGTTGTGCATCGCGACCGGGATGTAGTAGGTGTCGGCGAGATCGGCGATCTTCCGCGTCTCGCGCATGCCGCCGACTTTCGGCATATCGGGCGCGATGACGTCGACCGCCTGGTCCTCGACGAGTTTGCGGTGACCGTGTTTCCGGTAGACGTTCTCGCCGGCGGCGATCGGCGTCGAGGTGAACTGGGTGACCTCGCGCTGGACGTCGTGGTTCTCCGGCGGAACGGGGTCCTCGAGCCACCAGACCGGGTACTCCTCCAGTGCCGTCGCGAGCCGACGCGCGCTCCCCGCCGAGAACGTCCAGTGACAGTCGAAGGCGACGTCCGCGCGCGAACCCACTCTGTCGGTGACCGCCTCGACGATCGAGGTCTTGTGTGCGATCTCCGGCTCGCTGAGGTGTCGGTTCGCGCGGTCCTTCTCGCGGCCCGAGGGCACGTCGAGGTCGAACTTCAGCGCGTCGTAGCCCAGTTCCTCGACGACGCGCTCGGCCTCGTCCGCACAGGCTATGGGATCGGCCTCGTCGGCGGTGTGACAGTCACAGTAGACGCGCATCCGGTCGCGGTACTTGCCCCCGAGGAGCTGGTAGGCAGGGACGTCGAGGATCTTCCCGGCGAGGTCGTGTAGCGCGATTTCGATACCCGAGATCGCGGTGACGGTGACGCCCCCGATCGAACCCTCGCCGGACATCTTCTGCACCAGATGCTCGGTGAGCCGGTCGATGTCGAGGGGGTTCTCGCCGAAGAGAAAGGGTTTCATCCGCTCGATCAGCGCGGGCACGCCGGCACCCCAGTATGCTTCGCCCGTCCCGACGATCCCGCTGTCGGTGTACACACGGACCAGAGTCCACGGGAAGTTCCCGTCGACCATCGTCGTCTGGACGTCGGTGATCGTCACGTCGCGCGAGCCACGGGAGACGCTCACGTCCATGGAGACGGCCGAGAGGTCCCGCATCGTGTACTCCGCGTTCGGGTCGTGGAGCTGGGCGTAGTCGCGTACCATGTAGGAGGGCCGTCACCGGTCCACTAAAACCGAGGGGGTTTCGGAATCGGTATTACGGCTCGAGTGAAGCCCACGACATGCGAATAACTGAGGTCGAGACGTTCGTCGTCGACGCGGACTGGCGGAACTGGTTCTTCGTCCAGGTACACACGGACGAGGGAGTGAGCGGCGTCGGGGAGGCGCTCTCGGGAGAGGGGCTCACGGCCTCGCTCGAGGCGACCGCCGATGCGCACAAACACTACCTGATCGGGGAGGACCCGCTCAACCGCAAGGAGATCAGCCGGCGACTGCGGCGGTACCCGTTCGCGTGGCGGGCGGGCAAGCTGATCAACGCGGTGGCGAACGCCTTCGACATCGCGCTGCTCGACATCGCGGGCAAGTACTACGGCGAGCCGGTCTGGAAGATCCTCGGCGGGAAGATCCGCGACGAGATCCCGGTCTACGCCAACGGCTGGCACATCGGCGAGCGAACGCCCGAGAACTACGCCCACCACGCCGAGAAGGCGGTGGAGAAACAGGAGTACCCCGCACTCAAGTGCGATCCGTTCGCCCACTACGAGTACTCGCTCTCGAAGGCCCAGATCGAGGAGGTCGCGGCGCTGCTCGAGGCGGTCCGTGAGGCCGTCGGCTGGGACGTCGGCATCGCGCTCGACTGCCACGGGCGGTTCTCGAAACGCGGCGCGATCCAGGTCGCGAACGCCCTGGAGGAGTACGAGATCATGTTCTTGGAGGAGCCGGTCGAACTCGAGGACCGCCAGGTGATGGCCGAGATCACCCGGCAGGTGAACATGCCCGTCGCGACCGGCGAGCGCATCTACAACAACGAGACGATGGCCGACCTGATCCGCACGCAGGCGTGTGACATCATCCAGCCCGACGTCACCAACTACGGCAGCATCCAGGCGCTCCAGCACGCCGCGGAGATGGCGAAATCGCGATACATGACGTTCGCGCCGCACAACCCCAACGCGGGCGTCTCGACCGCGGCCGCGCTCCATCTCTGTGCGGGGATCGAGAACCTCGAGGTGCTCGAACACATGAGCCGTGACGTCCCGTGGGGCGACGAGGTCGTCAAGCACGACTTCGAGGTGAGCGAGGGGACGCTCGAGGTCCCCGACGAGCCGGGTCTGGGCGTCGAGTTCGACGCCGACGCCGCGCGCGAACACCCCGCCGAGCCGAAGGACAGCCACAGCCTCTTCGACGCCGAGGGCGCGCTCAAGCGGCCGTAGCACCGCAGGGGGTTTAGGCGACGCTCGTCTTCCGGTCCGTATGGAACTCGTCGAGGACACGCTCGGTGTCGACGTGGACACGTTCCTGGCCCGGCCGCTGTTCTGTTTCCTCTCGACCGTCACCGAGGAGGGACCGCGCGTCTCGCCGCTGTGGTACGACTGGGACGGCCACCACCTCTGGATCGTCGCCGATCCCGTGACCAAAAGCTACCCGGCCCGGATCGAACGCGATCCGCGAACCGCCGTCGCGGTCGTCGACTTCGACGCCGAACGAGGGCTCGTCCAGCACGTCGGGATGCGCGGGCGGGCGAGCGTCGAGCCGTTCGATCCGGAGAGAGCAACCGCCGTCTTCTCGCGCTACATGGGCCCCGAAGAGCGGTGGGACGACCGGTTTCGGGGCGTCCTCGACGACCACGACCGGTATCGACTCGTCCGGTTCGACCCCGAGACGGTCGTCGCCCGCGACCAGTCGTACGCACCCACGTGAGGTGCGGTGCCGAGGGTCCGGTGACGGTCCCCGTGCGTTGCCTCGAAACGGACCTCCGATAAGGACGGTCGTAACTGTTTACCGGTGATCGCCGACCCGTAGGGGCGATGACCGGTGAGAGACTACAACCGTCCGTATGATAGCTCGAGAGCACCGTGATCGGTACGGAAGACGGTCACGGTCGCGGAAGTCGCCCCGGCTACGGGCAGCAGGCCGACGAGAACGACGAGGCCGGTCCGGGTGAAACGGTATGGGCGTGTTCGGGATCCTACTCGGGGAGGCCGATCGATTCCTCCTCTAGTATGGGGAAGTACTCCTGGGAACTCGCGTCCCCGAGTTCTGGATCCATGTAGTCGCTCAGCTGCTCAACGGATTCCGCGTCCCAGATACACGTACACTTCGCGAGGTCCTCCGATGGACAGGCCTGCAGGTTCTCGACGCCCTCCGGTGCCTGCTCGACCATGGCGGTTCCTCGCTCGGTGAACGCCTCCGGATCACTGATCTCGTGGATCACGCCGATTTTCATACGGTCGGACCTCCAAGCCGTGGTACGTCACACCATAACATAATATTTTTTTACATTCATCGGGTAGAACGGGCGTTTGGTCGAACGCGAGGAGGAGATGACCGTTAGACGGTCGTGCTGACCGGGTACGGACCGGACGCGACACCGTCCGCCGAACGTCGCCTTTGATAGGGATCATCGGTGAAGTTCATAGATTTCGAAATCCAGGACCGAGAGACGGGATCGGTGTATCGGCCACCGGGATCTCCGGGTGGCTACGATGATCCCTATGAACCCCCGTTCGGTTGCGTCGACCGGCGAGGATCCATTCGATGAATCCAGGGCGCCTCCTCGGGGAGCTGGCACGCCAACGGTAGCCGACGGGGATGCGCCGGCATTTATCTCCTCCCGCGAACGATCCGTGGCATGAACGGAAACGCGGGCGAGCTGGAACGAATCGTCGACGGCGGCGTCGTCGCCGTCCTGCGAGGGGTCTCCGAGGGGACGGTCGTGGAGATCGCGGGGGCGCTCGCCGAGGGCGGCGTGACGGCCGTCGAAGTGACCGCGGAGACCCCCGGTGCGATGGGGATGATCGAGGAGCTCTCGACGGCGCTCCCCGACGAGACGGCGGTCGGCGTCGGGACCGTCCTCGACAGCGAGACGGCCAGGGTGGCCTCGCTCGCGGGCGCGGAGTTCGTCGTCACGCCGACGCTCGACGTGGAGGTCGTAGAGACGGCGAACCGCTACGGTCTGGTCGTCATGCCGGGAATATTCACCCCGACCGAGGCGATCAGGGCGTACGAGGCGGGCGCGGATGCGGTCAAGCTCTTTCCCGCCTCGTCGGTCGGTCCCGGTCACGTCAGCTCGATCCACGGCCCGCTCGGTCAGATCCCGATCGTCCCCACCGGCGGGGTCGACCTCGACAACGCCGCCGAGTACATCGAGGCGGGGGCGCTCGCCGTCGGCATCGGTAGCGCGCTCGTCTCCGGCGAGATCGTCGAGCGCGAGGACTGGTCCGCGGTCACCGAGCGAGCGCGCGAGTTCGTCGAGGTGGTCGAAGCGGCCAGGGAGCGGTAGGGGCGGCGAGAGCGGGAGTGGGTCATACGGACCGGTGTCGGTCAGTACCGCCCCAAGGGCGACCGTCCTGCGGTTGCACCGGTAACTCGTAACGACGGATCGTACGAGGATCTCGGCGCTCTCGCAGCGAGTTCGTCGCTCAATGTCCGCCAGTGGGTGAGCGCGACCGCGAGTCGATCGGTAGGAAGCGGTCGACGAACCCCCGGTACTGACGGACCGTCTCCGTCGAAAACCCGTCGCAGAGCCGAGAGAGCTGGTCGTACCGGTCCAGACCCCTCGTCGTCGCGCCGTCCGTGCGACACTGTCGGCTCACGCACGGTGGCCGCGACGAGGAGAGACGGCGGACACGGGTCGGATCGGTCAGAGGCCGTGTGTCCGCCACCAGTGTTTTTACTCGGTATAGAATAAATGTTTATACCTCTGCGCCACCCACCTCCGTGTATGAGAGCCGTCGCCATTCGTACGGACGAGAACGAACCCGCGGTGATCGAGAAGCCGCGGCCCGATCCCGCCGAGGGGGAAGCGCTCGTCAGGACCCTCCGTGTGGGTGTCGACGGGACCGACCGAGAGGTGATCGCGGGCGGTCACGGCGGCCCGCCGGAGGGCGACGATCACCTCGTCCTCGGACACGAGGCGGTCGGTATCGTCGAGGACACGAACGGCACGGCGCTAGCGGAGGGCGACGTCGTCGTTCCGACCGTCAGGCGACCGCCGAACGGCACGAACGCCTACTTCGAGCGGGGCGAGGCCGACATGGCCCCCGAGGGCGAGTACGTCGAACGGGGGATCGCCGGCGACCACGGCTTCGCCGCCGAGTATTTCACCTCCCCCGAGGAGTTCCTCGTTCCCATCCCCGAGGACCAGGCCGACCTCGGCTTCCTGATCGAGCCGATCAGTATCACCGAGAAGGCCGTCCAACACGCCTTCGCGGCGCGCTCGGCGTTCACCTGGGAGCCCGAGAGCGCGCTCGTGCTCGGAAACGGGTGCCTAGGACTGGTCACGCTCGCGATGTGCGATCACGTCTACGGCTTCGAGCGGACGTACTGTCTCGGCCGACGCGACAGGCCCGACCCCACCATCGACCTCATCGAGTCGCTCGGCGCGACCTACGTGGACTCGCGCGAGACGCCCGTCCTGGCGGTCCCCTCTGTCCACGAGCCGATGGACTTCGTCTACGAGGCGACCGGCTACGCGCCACACGCCTTCCAGACGATCGAAGCGCTCGCGCCGAACGGCGTCGGGGCGCTCCTGGGCGTTCCCTCCTCGTGGGAGTTCGAGGTCGACGGCGGTGCGCTCCACGAGGAGTTCGTCCTCCAGAACAAGGCGCTCGTGGGGAGCGTCAACTCCGGCGTCACTCACTTCGAGGCGGCCAGCGACTCGCTGGCGTCGCTTCCCGACGGCTTCCTCTCCGATCTCGTCACCGGGATCTACGGTCTCGACGAGATCGAGGCGGCGTTCGCGAGCGACGACACGACTATAAAAACCGCACTCGAATTCAGCACATGAAGAACGTCGACGACCTGATCGAAAGCGCCGCTGATCTCGCCGCACGCGGGCTCTCGAAGGGCGAGATAGCCGACGAGCTCAACGTCTCACGGGAGACGGCGAGCTGGCTCGTCGAGCGTGGTGGCGGCGACAGTGAGGCGGCGGCCGACAGACCCGACCGGGGTAGCCCGGCGGACATCCACGTCGACTGGAGCGCGATCGGCCGCGACAGCGCCCGGCTGCGACACGTCTCGCGCGCGCTCGCGGACCTGCTCTCGAAACACGGCGACGAGATCGACCTCACCGTCGGCATCGAGAAGGCGGGCGCGCCGATCGCGACGATGGTCGGCACCGAACTCGAGACCGACCTCTGTTCGTACGCCCCCCGGAAACACCGGTGGGAGGACGGCGACATCGAGGACCTGGGCGGGAGTTTCTCCCGGAACTTCGCCGACATCAGAAACCGGGAGTGCTACGTCGTCGACGACACGATCACGAGCGGAACGACGATGCGGGAGACCGTCGAGGCGATCAGGGAGCGCGGCGGCGAACCGGTCGCGTGTGCGGTGATGGTCGACAAACAGGGCGTCGAGGACGTCGCAGGGGTGCCGGTCTACTCGCTCGTGCAGGTGATATCCGTCGGCAGCGACCGCGAGTAGACCGGCCGGGATCGACCGCGGCCGACGACGCCTTCACGGCCGATCCGCTACCGCCGTCAGTGAGACCGGCGTTTCGGTACTACGCCCTGGAGCTGCGTCGACGCCTCGGCCACTACACCGAGAAGCGGCTCGGGGGGTTCGAACACCACGGCTCGCTCGAATCGGCCGCCGAGGCGATCCTCTCGAAGCGGGCGAACGACGGGTTCCGGGCGGGAGGGCACTTCCACGGGGTGTGGCCTCGCGACCTCTGTTTCGCCGCCCGGCGGCTGGTGGCGGCGGGTGCCGGCGACGAACTGCGGACGACGACCGAACGGCTGCTGGAGCGGGTCGTCGCCGACAACGTGTTCTACACGGACGTTCACGACCGATTCGCCGCCGCGACGCCGTGCGAGGGCGTCGATACGTTCCCCGCGCTCGTGATCCTCCTCGACGAGACCGGTGACGTCGGCCCACACGACGACCTCGTCGCCGATCTCGCGGCCCTCCACCGCGAACGGTTCTTCGACGAGGGAGCGGGGATCGTGACCGGCCCAGGGAGTTCCTGGTGGGACTCGGCCGCCGACGCCAGGGAGACGTACGACACTGCCGTGCTCCTCGCGGCCGTCGAGCGCCTCGAAGCTCGCGGGGTCGAGACGGGGTACACCGGTCGGAGCGGCGAGATCCGTGACGGGCTGGCGACGCTGTGGAACGGACGCTTCTTCGACGAGCACCGCGGGTCGTCGGTCCTCGCCTGTGACGCGAACGTGGTCCCGCTCTACTTCGGACTCGTCGACGACCGTCGTGCGGAACGGATCGTCGACTCGCTCGCTCCGCTCCGAACCGAACACGGCCTCCGAATGCGCGAACGGTCGTTCTCGCTACGCGAGGTCCACCCGTTCTTCCTCCTGCACCGCGACTACCACGGCGGGATCTGGCCGTGGAACAGCTTCATGTACGCGGCCGGGCTCGCGCGCTACGGATATACGGGATACGCCGAGGGGGAGGTCGACCGCGTCGAGCGGTGCCTGCGACCCTACGGGACCTTCCTGGAGACGCTCGACCTCGACGGAACGGCGTACGTGAAACGGGGGTACGCGAGCGCCGAGGACTTCACCGTCGCCGCGGCCATCTGGACCGAATATCGCGTGCGGATCGGTGACCCGCCGGCGTTCGTCCGGCGGGAGTTCGGCCGTTAGCCGTCGCTCAACTCGACGGGGTACTCCCGGGACGGGTCCTCGAGGAACGACTCGAACGACTCGAACGGGGTCGGGGCGGGGAGCGGACGGCGGTCGGGGATCGCGTCGGGCAGATCGGCGTCGTAGCGGTAGTAGGTGCCGAAGTCAGCCGGGTACTTCGCCGGATCGACGCCGAGGAAGCGCCCGCCGCGCTCGGCGCGGTTCGCGACGGCACGCCACCGCTCGATCGGCGCCTGACCGGCGGCGCGAACCCCGTTCGAGACGGGGGTCAGCTCGATCCGGTCGTACGGACCGCTCGCGTCGAGCTACCCCTCGACCGACTCCGCGTCGGGAACCGCGTTGAACGTCGTCCAGTAGGGAACGGAGCCGGTCCGGTGCGCCCACCACGGCCGGAGGAGGGCGAACGAGTCGACGAGCAGCCGGTCGGCGTCGATCCCCCGTCGGTCGTACTCCCGGCGGTGGAAGTCCGCGACGAGCCCGCTCAGCTCGTTCGAGCCCTCGAACGAGAGCCGACGGACGTCGTAGCCCCGCTCGGAGGCGACGCGTTCGGCGTCCGAGCGGAGCGCGGGCTCGAAGCCCCACTCGGCCTCCGGGCTCTCACCGTCGGCGTCGGGTGCGTCCCACCCCGACCGGCCCGAGCCGTACCGCTCGAGGAACGCCTCGACCCGTCCACTGGGCTCGCGGTACTCCTCGGGCCGAAGCCCGCCGGGCGCGCCGAACTGGAAGACGTGTCGGTCGCCGAGCCGGGTGGTCGGCCAGTCGAGTTCGCAGCCGACGAGGAGCAGCGTCCCGCCGGGATCGAGGACGCTCTCGAGGAAGGCCTCGTAGGCGGGGCCGAGCCGGCGCGATTTCACGCGGAAGTAGGCGGCGCGCTCGAGCGTGAGCTGGTCCTGGTTGGGATCGAACGCCTGGTGGAGCGTGACGTCGGGGTTCGCCTCGAGCAACGAGGGGGCGTGGTCGCGACCCCACTCGAGTCCCTCCCTCGGTTCGTTGGGGTCGACCGTCCGCCGAACCGGGATCAGGAACGTCTGCGGGAGCCACGGGATCCCGAGCAGCGCCGCCAGGTACATCGCGGCGCCGTTGGGCGAGCCGACCATCACCGCCGGGTAGCCCCGTCTCGGGTACAGGCCGGCCGCCCACTCGCGCACCGCCTCGACGTCGACCTCCCCCAGGCGCTCGGGGTCGATCGCCTCGGTGGCGGTCCCCCAGCGGTAGAGCGTCCGGCGCGCCGTCGTCGGGAGGGAGTTCCCGTACGGGAGGACCGCCGCCGCGGATCGGGGGGCGATCCCGAGCGCCGGGAGCTCCTCCCCGTGGAGGTATCTCGAGAGCGCGCGAAACAGCGTCGTACTCGAGTCGAGACCGGCCAGCGGCTCCGGCATCGATCGCTACTCGTCGAGCCACCGGAGCGTCATTCGGTCGACCGCCTCCGCGATCGGTCGGCCCGCCGAGGGGCCGGACGGATATCGGCGCGCATACCACCGCCATCTCGGACGGGGAACAAAAACCCACGGCGGGAGGGCCCAGGCAGGAGCACAACTGCTTTGCTTCCGGACGGGCTAGACGGAGCCATGCCGTTCAACCCGAATCAGAGCCTCCCCCAG
This sequence comes from Halococcaceae archaeon, assembly GCA_007128515.1. Taxonomy (GTDB): domain Archaea; phylum Halobacteriota; class Halobacteria; order Halobacteriales; family Halalkalicoccaceae; genus Natronorarus. Next base: position 11,492 of record SKXI01000063.1, read on the forward strand.
GACGAGGTCACCGAGCGCGTGGACAGTACGATCGCCGACAACGAGGTCGTGCTGTTCATGAAGGGCAACGAGCTGATGCCACAGTGTGGCTACTCGGAGCGCGCGCTCCGGCTGATCAAACAGCACCGAGAGGACGTCGAGTGCGTCGACACGCTCGAGTCCCTAGAGGAGTTCCGCGTCGCGCTCAAGGCACACAGCGGGTGGGAGACGACCCCCCAGACGTACGTGAACGGGGAGTTCGTCGGGGGGAGTGACGTGCTCGCGGAACTCCACGAGCGCGGCGAGTTGGCCGAGACGCTCGACGCGGAGTGATCGGGCCACCGGGTCGCGATCCGGTCCGAAGGACAGAACATATATGCCCCGGGTGCGTACTTGTAGCCGTCCGGTCATCGTGGTCGGCTCGTCCACCGTACCGTGGACAATCCACCAACGCGATCACGGAGAACCCATGTCAGGCCGCGTATACCACCTTCATTCGACGCTGGAACTGCCCCTCGAGGACGTCTTCGAGTACTTCGAGGACGATCCGCGACTCCCGGGTGAGATCGAGGATATCGACATCACCCGTCGGAACAACACCCTGATCGTCAGGGCGGTCGCGACCGAGGGAACCGTAAGCAAGTACACCCCCACTGCGCAGCTCAAAGCGAGCGTCACCGAGGTGCGCGTCTACGAGGAGGAGCCCCCCCGAGCCGGTGGTCCGCCGGCCTGGGGTGAAGAAGAGGAGGAGATCCCCTCCGAACTCGTCGAGTTCGCCGCGTTCAAAGGCGACCGGGAGACCGTGCTCCAGAACACGGCGCTGCAGTACCAGATGTACGAGGTGCTCTGTGACATCGCCCGTCTCGCCGAGAAAGGGACCCTCACCGCGATCACCGAGCACGGCGGCGAGCTCGAGGCGACGAAGATCGTCGACGGCGAGGACCGCCCCGCGAGCGTCGAGGTCGTCGAGGGCCCGAACGCCGCACAGAACGACCAGCCCGGCGTCAACTGGCGCGACAACAAGTTCATCAGCGGCTGATACGGGCGGCCGTCGCCGTTCGCCGGTCCCCTCACGGGTCGGCATCGACGGTGAGATTCGACGACGGTCCGTACGACCGGTCTGCTCCGTGATGATTCCTGAACGGGACGGAAGCGACCGTTACGTCCGTTCGACCGGCGAACCCCGGCGTCGACGCACGCCCAGCGTCCGGAAGGTCGTCCTGAACACGCGGCGAGCGAGCAGTGCCGACCCCAGATAGGCGAGCGGGAGCAGGTACCAGAGCCCGACGAGGAAGAGTTCGGGAACCGTGGCGGCGAAGAAGGCCCAGGTCGAGGCGAGAGCGACGACCCCGCCCGTCACCGCCGCGAGAAACGAGGCGGCCAGTTTGGGGGCCCGGAGCCCGGGTTTCAGTTCGTAGCCGTTCGTCTCCGACCAGCGGACGAACCCCCGCTCCCTGAGCCAGCGGTCGTAGTCGTCCGTCGCGTAGTCGGGGACGTACCGGCCCCCGTCGTACTTGATCGGCATCCGCGCGCAGTGAAACCGTTCGATCGGGCGACCGTCGAGGCGTTCTCTGAGCGTCTCGAGCGCCGATCCCTCGTACTCCTCCGGGGTGCGCGGCACCGGAACGTAGGTGTCCCACAGCACCCCGTCGACCAGGACGTCCAAGCGCAGGTACTCGTCGGCGGCGAGCAGCGCGATGGGCCCGCCCTGTCCGCCCTCGACCGGGCTCGCTTCGAGCGTGCAGCTCTCGACGTCCTGTGCGGTCGACTCGCCGCGAGAGACGCGCTCGGTGTACCACTCGGGCAGCGCCTCCGTCGGGACGATCGAGACGTCGTCGATCGTCCCGTACGCCGCCGGGCTCGTCAGGACTGCCCCCGTCGACGTCACCCGCGTCCGTTCGGCGTCGTCGGTCGCCGAGACGGTCGCGCGCTCTTCGAGTTCCCGCTCGACCGCCCGAAACCGCTCGGCACGCTCGTCGAAGTACGCGCTGTCCTCGCGGATCCGGTCGTCGGAGCCGTCTCGAAGCGCACTGTCGGTTGGGATCATCTGCGTCTCTCACTCTCCGGCGGGAACGGGCGCGGCCCGATCCGGACTGTTCGCGTCGTTCGTGGCAGTTACGGACCGGAAGAGCAAATAGCTACCCCACAACCGAGGGTCGGGAGCGAACCCCGAGCGGGCGTCGATGTCGGCGGGGAGATCGCCCCTGTCACGTTCTCCCGTGCGTAACCCGTCGTCTGGTATCGTGTGTCCCACAATTACTTTGTGCGAACGCCTAATGAGATCTAATTACGATGGCAACGAACTTCCCGGAGTACCTCGACGTGGAGTACAGCGACGGCGAGGGCGAGTCGCCGGCGGACTACCCGACGATCGAGGCGAAGATCGAGAAGGCGATCGAGGTGACGAGAGCGGGCCTGGAGCAGTACGAGAACCCGGCGGTGATGTGGACCGGCGGGAAGGACTCGACGCTCACGCTCTACTTCATCAAGGAGGTCGCGGAGCGCTTCGACCTGGAGGT
>SKXI01000347.1 GCA_007128515.1 Halococcaceae archaeon
GAAGCGGAGGGTGAGGAACTCGAGGACCGAGCCGACGAGCTGGAGGCGGAAGCGGACGAGCTGGAAGCGGAGGGTGAGGAGTTAGAGGACGAGGCGGACGCGCTCGAAGACGATGCCGACGACCTCTCCGACCTCGATCCGTCGCTCTCCGAGCGGATCGAGCAGCTGGAGTCGATGAACGACTCCGAGGTCGAAGACGTCGTCTCCGACCTCCTCGACGAGGACGCCGACGACGGGCTGTTCGTCTTCCTCCCGACGGCGTTCGAGCCGGGCTCGACCGAGGCGGACGCCCGGATGCTGTTCGTCACGCAGCTCTCGGAGGAGGACGTCGTCGAGGGGGAGGCGCCCGACCGGATCGTCGACTCGCAGCTCGCGGTCGCCGACCTCGCCGACGACCGGTTCGACGACGCAGTGGTGTTGGGCTCCGGGATCATCTCCGACGAGATCGACCGCTCGCTCGACGACAGCCTGCTGATCGTGCTGCCGCTGGCGCTGGTGTTCGTCGCGGTCGTGCTCTCGGTCGCCTACCGCGACCCGTTCGACATCCTCCTGGGGATGTTCGGCGTCATCGTCGTCCTCGTCTGGACGTTCGGGTTCATGGGCTGGGTCGGCATCGACTTCAACATGGTGATGGTCGCGGTCCCCGTGCTGCTCATCGGGCTCTCGATCGACTACGCGATCCACGTCTTCATGCGCCACCGCGAGCAGCGGGCGAGCGACGGGGGTTCGACGAGACGGGCGATGGCCGTCGCGCTCTCCGGGCTAGGGCTGGCGCTCGTCTGGGTCACCGCGACGGCCGTGATCGGCTTCCTCTCGAACCTCGTCAGCCCCGTCGGGCCGATCCGGGAGTTCGGCGTCGTCAGCGCGTTCGGCATCGCCTCGGCGCTCGTCGTCTTCGGGGTGTTTCTCCCGGCGACGAAGCTCGAACTCGACGCGCTGCTGGAAGAGCGCGGAATCAACCGCGAGAAGCGGGCGTTCGGGACCGGCGATGGCCGGTTCAGCACGTTCCTCTCGGGCGGCCAGCGGCTCGCCCGGCGTGCGCCCTGGGCGGTCGTCCTCGCCGTGCTCCTCCTGACGGCGGGCGGGGCGGCCGGCGCGACGCAGGTCGACACCACGTTCGAACAGGAGGACTTCATCGCGGACGACCCGCCGGAGTGGGCGAGCGCGCTGCCCGGCCCGTTCGCGCCCGGCGAGTACTCCGCGAAGAGCACGCTGGAGTACGTCGACGAGTACTTCGTCAGGGGTGACTCGCAGGCACAGCTCCTCGTCAGGGGTGAGCTGACCGACGACGACGCGCTCACCCGGATCGACGCCGCCGAGCGCGACGCCGGGGCGGCGGACGTGACGGTGACGCTCGCGAGCGGCGGCGCCGACGTCGACGGGCCGGTCTCGGCAATGGAGGACGTCGCCGACGAGGACGACGCGTTCAACGAGACCTTCGTCGATGCCGACACGACCGGCGACGGCGTTCCGGACTCCGACGTCGAGAGCGTCTACGACGCCTTCTTCGAGGCGGATAGCTCCCGGGCGGCCGACGTGGTCCACCGCACGGACGACGGCGAGTACGAGTCGGCCCGGATCGTCGTCTCGGTCCGCGGCGACGCACCCTCCGGCGAGGTGACCGAGGAGATGCGCGCCGTCGCGGCGTCGCTCGACGGCGACGGCCTCGTCGCCAGCGCGACCGGTCAGGTGATCGTCTTCCACGTCGTCGAGCAGGAGCTCTTCTCGACGGTGATCGAGAGCCTGCTCGTGACGCTCGTCGCCGTCTTCGCCTTCCTGATGGCGGGCTACCGCTGGCTCCACGGCAGCGCGACGCTCGGGGCGATCACGCTCGCGCCGATCGTCTTCTCCGTGGCCTGGATCCTCGGGTCGATGTACCTCCTGGGGATCTCGTTCAACGTGATGACCGGGCTCATCACCAGCCTCACCGTCGGGCTGGGGGTCGCGTACAACATCCACATGACCGAACGCTACATGCTCGAACGCGGCCGGGGAGCGGACACCTGGGAGGCGCTCTCCCGTGCCGTCACCGGGACGGGTGGGGCACTCCTGGGAAGCGCGGCGACGACCGTCGGCGGGTTCGGGGTGCTCGTCTTCGCCATCCTCCCGCCGCTCCAGCAGTTCGGCCTGATCACCGGGCTGACGATCGTCTACGCCTTCCTCGGGAGCGTCTTCGTCCTCCCGAGCTTCCTCGCGCTCTGGACGCGGTATCTCGCGCCCGAGGCCGTCTCGGTTCCGACGCTCTCGGTGGGGTCCGGGGAGGCCGCCGGCGACGACGACTGATCCCGAGCGATCGGCCGACAGCTGCCTTCGCGTCCGCATCCGCCGCTCGTGAGCCAGGCGTGCGGCGACGAGTTCGACCCTCGCGTCGAAGCGAACGGTTCAACTCGCCGCCGTCCGATAGCGAGCACTGTGAAGACGATCGCGCTCTCGGCCGTCGATGGGGCGGGGAAGACCTCGACGGCGAGGGCGGTCGAGGTGCGCATCCGGGAGGGGGAGCGGACGGTCAGGACGCTCCACTGGCCGAGCGACTCGCTCCTCGGGCTGTTGCCGGACAGGTCCGGGCGGACGGCGCGGGGACTCGCGACCCTCGTCGGGACCGATCGGTTCCGTTCGGAGACGGGTCGAACCCCGGAAATCCGTGGGCCCCGGACGGACGAGAGCGACGCGTGCGACTGGCTCGCTCGGCCGAGACGGGCGGTCTTCCTCACGCTGCTCGTGGTCATGTTCTGTCTCGTCGTGGCCAACGACCGCCTCATGCGACTGGCTCTCGCCCTCCGCTATCGCGGCGTCGATCGGGTCGTCCTCGATCGGTGTGCGCTCGACGACCTGGTCCACCTCGAGTACCTCGGCCTGCCCGGTGGTCTCGTCGCGCGTGGGATCGCCCGGACCGACACGGACGGGATCCGCCTGATCGACGTCCCGCCCGAGGTCGCGATGGGACGGGACTCGGGCGTCGACGGGCCGGATCACTCCGATCGGTACTACCGGGAGAAGGTCGGGCTCTACCGTCGGTACGCCGACCGCCACGGGATCCGCCGTCTCGACGGGACCGAGGACGTGGACGAACTGTCTCGACGGATCGTCCGCGACGGCGGGTGATCGAGCGTGGCGGGATCCGTTGACGATCGCATCCGGGACGAGCGAACCCTGAACAGTTATTCCGGTTCGCTCCGCGAGCTACGCCATGACGGAGTTCTCACGGCGCGTCGAGGCGGTGTCGATCAGCGGCATCCGCGAGGTGTTCGAGGCCGCGGGCGCGGACGCGATCAACCTCGGTATCGGCCAGCCCGACTTCCCCACGCCCGAGGGCGCCCGCGAGGCCGCGCTCTCGGCCATCCGCGAGGGGAAGACCGACGGCTACACGTCGAACAAAGGTACCAGAGAGCTCCGCGAGGCGATCAGTTCCCGGTACCGGACCGACTGGGACCTGACCGTGGATCCGGGCGACATCATCGCGACGGCGGGCGGAAGCGAGGCGCTCCACATCGCCCTGGAGGCCCACGTCGATCCGGGTGAGAACGTGCTCTTTCCCGACCCCGGGTTCGTCTCCTACGACGCGCTCACCCGGATCGCCGACGGGGTGCCGAAGCCGCTCCCGCTGCGCGAGGACCTCACGCTCGATCCCGAGGTAGTGGAGGAGGCGATCACGGACGAGACGGCGGCGTTCGTCGTCAACAGCCCCGCGAACCCGACCGGTGCGGTGCAGTCAGTCGCCGACATGCGGGAGTTCGCCCGGATCGCGGACGAACACGACGTCCTCTGTCTCTCCGACGAGGTCTACGAGCACATCGTCTTCGAGGGCGAACACCGCTCGCCGCTCGCCTTCGCTACCTCCGACAACGTTGTCGTCGTGAGCGCCTGTTCGAAGACCTACTCGATGACAGGGTGGCGACTCGGCTGGGTCACGGCGAGCACGCGACGGA
>SKXI01000218.1 GCA_007128515.1 Halococcaceae archaeon
AAACAGCCGAATCCGAGTCCACCACTAACCGATTGGAAACCTCGAACCCCCTCCAAATATTACTGACAGTGTTAACCGAACACCGATGATTTCTCTTGCTGATCGCTATAGCTGCCGGAACGTACGCCCGAAACCCTCGAACGGGTCGACCTCCGCCGGATCGACGACCGAGTACCCCACGCCGGGATGACCGGTCCGAGGTCGAAAGAGACGGTGTATCAGTTCGGCGGTCGGAACCTCGCTTCGGGTGGGGAGCAGCGAGGACGGGTTACTTCGCCCAGGACTCGACGATCCGACGGGGCGCGTCGAAGAGCAGTTCGGTGAACGCCATCGGCTCGTCGTCCGCACGGATGTGCGAGCGGACACGCTGGCTGAACGTCTCGACGCAGATGACGAGCACGAGGACGACGACGATCGTCGCCATCATCTCGGTGTAGATGAACAGCCGGCGCTGGTTGTCGAGCACCCAGTCGAGCCCCCAGCGCCGATGATCCCGAGGCCGACGGCGATCCGGACGTCGATCTCGAAGACGGTGAGCGTCCAGGCGATGAAAGGGGTGAACACCTGGCTGAGCATCCCGAACGTGACGGTCTGGGGCTCGTCCGCGCCGGTGGTCTCGGTCGCCTCGATCGGGCCGTCCTCGATCTCCTCGAGCACGTCCGTGAACAGGCGACCGAGGTTGCCGACCGTGTCGGGGTCCGCACCCCGGATGAACGCCTCGTACTGCCGGACGTCGTGCGCCTCGGGTCGTGCGAACGTTCCGCACGGACGAACAGATACCCTCACCGACTACGTAACGCCCGTGATCAGACCGAGAGGGGCGCACGCGCCGCTTCGAGTACCGCCTCGTGGATCGGCCCGTTCGAGGCGACGATCCCCTCGCTGTCGTGTCGCCAGCGCTCGCCGTGGACGTCCGTTACCCGGCCGCCCGCACGCCGTACGAGGTGGACGCCCGCCACCGTGTCCCACGGGTTCGCGTTTCCCTCGTAGAACACCCCGTCGATGCCGCCGTCCGCGACCTGCGAGAGCGCCGCCTGTGCGCAGCCGAACCGGCGCATGTCGCCGAACCGCTCGACGATCGCCCCCGCCGCGGCGGTGTACTCCGCTCTGTGGTCTCTGTCCCACCACATCGTCGGGATGACGGTACAGCGCTCGGGATCGGTGCGGTCGCTCACGCTCGTCTCGACACCGTTTCGCCGGGCCGTTTCGCCCGCGACGTACCGATCCCGCAGCGCCGGCATGACGTTCGCCGCTGCGACCGGTTCGCCGTCCACGACGGTCGCGACGCTCGTCGCCCAGATCGGGATCTCCCTGACGTAGTTGTTCGTCCCGTCGATCGGATCGACGATCCACGCCGTTCCTTCCTCCGGGACCTCCTCCAGCGCACCCTCCTCCTCGCCGACGATGGGGTCCTCGGGGAACGCCTCGGTGAGCACCTCGATCACGCGCTCTTGGGCCTCGCGATCGGCCTCGGTGACGACGTCGGTCTTCTCGCCTTTCGTCTCGACGTCGATCCCCCGACGGAACCGGGAGAGCGCCACGTCGCCGCCCGCACGGGCCGCGCGCTCCGCGACGGCGACCCGGTGTGCGATGGCCTCGTCGTCCATACCGGAACGCGCTCGGCGAGGGGCATACGCCCTCCGGTTCGCCGACGGCCGACCGGTTTTTGTGCGCGCCTCGCAAAACGCGTCCATGCAGGCGATCAAGGACGCCGTCCACGACTACGTCGACCTCTGTCCGCTCGCCGCGGACCTCCTCGACACCCGTCCCCTCCAGCGGCTTCGCCACGTCCGCCAGCTCTCCACCGTCGCGCTCGTCTACCCCTCGGCGAACCACACCCGGTTCGAACACTCCCTCGGCGTCTACCACCTCGCACGCGAGGCCGCAGCGCGCCTCGACCTCGACGAGGAGGACTCACTCCGCGTCCGCGCGGCCGCCCTGCTCCACGACGTCGGTCACGGTCCGTTCGGCCACCAGACCGAACCCGCGATCGAACGCCACCTCGGTAGACACCACGACGAGGTAGAGGCGCTGCTCTCGGGGACCGACGTCGCGGACGTGCTGGCCGATCACGGACTCTCGATCCCCGACGTCGCCGAGACCGTCTCGGGCGACGCGGAGTACGGCCGACTCGTCTCGGGCGACCTCGACGTCGACCGGATGGACTACCTGGTGAGAGACGCCCACCACACGGGCGTCCCCTACGGAACGGTCGACCACGGCCGGCTCCTCCGGGCGTTTCGTTACCGCGATGGGGAACTCGTCCTCGCGGAGGGAAACGTCGCGACCGCCGAGAGCGTGCTCGTCGCCCGGACGCTGATGAACGCGACGGTCTACCGCCACCACGTCTCGCGGATAGCGGGAGCGATGCTCGATCGTGCGTCCGAACGCCTGCTCGAAGCCGGCTTCGACGCCGAGCGGTTCGCACGGCTCACCGACCACGAACTGCTCGTCGCGTTCGAGGAGAGCGAGGCGGTGGGCGACGTCGCCCGTCGGCTCGGCGAGCGCGACCTCTACAAACGGGCGGGCTGGTGGACGTGGGAGGAGGTCCCCAGGGAACTCGTCGACAACTCGTATCTCGACGTTCGAACGCTCGAGCGGAAGGTCGCCGGGCTCGCCGGCGTGGAAGAGAGGGACGTGATCCTCGACAACCCCGGCCGGCCGACGATCCCCGAGTCGGAAGCGAGGGTCGTCGTCGACGGCGAGGTCGAGAAGCTCGCCGAACTCTCGACGCTCGTCGCCGGTCTGGACGCCTGTGCACGGGAAGGGTGGCGACTGGGGGTCTACGCACCCGACGAGCACGTCGAGGCGGTGAGCGAGGCCGCCGCGACGGTCCTCGACGTCGAGTAGGTGGCGGCTACTCGGGGATCGACGCCCGGAACAGGCGTTTCGGGTTCGCGAACGACCGCACTCCCTCCGCTCCGTACTCGATCGAAAAGCGCTCGACCGCGCCCTCCGGCGGGTCGGCGAAGCGCCGGACGAGTCGCTCTCGGCGCTCCGCGGACGTGTCGATGCGTTCCACCCAGTCGTCGTAGGTGAGCGTCTTCGAGAACGAGACGGAGTCAAGCACCTCGAACCCCGCTCGCGAGAGCATCGACCGCCACTCCGGTACCGAGTACGACCGGACGTGCGTCGGGTCGCGCAGCCGTTCGATCCCGTTGAGAAAGGCGTCGAGAGCGGGGTCGGCGGGCGCGACGTTGTCCTCGAGAATCAGCGTTCCACCTGGGTGCAACACGCGGGCGGCCTCCGCGACGAACCGGTCGGGCTCCGGGAAGTGGTGGGCGGCGATCCGACAGGTCACCGCGTCGAATCCGGTACCGAAGGGGAGCCGTTCGGCGTCCGCGACGACGCCGGCCACCCCCTCGATCCCGTCGGCGGTCGCCGCCATCGCGGGGGCGGCGTCCGCCGCGACGACCTCCTCGACGCCGTCTCCCGCGAGCGCACGCGCGGTGTGGCCCGCGCCGGTCGCGACGTCGAGCGCTCGGTCCGCCCCACTACCCCACTCGGCGATCCGGTCGAGGTCCGCTCCCTCCCGGTGGACCCGACTCGCGACGTAGCCCGCCGCCGCGCGGTCGAAGCTGTCGGCCGTCGCTCGTTTCCCACCCGAACCGGTCATCGGTACCGGTTCAGACGCTTCTTCAGCCGTTTCGCCGCCTCGCCGGCCGCGCGGTCGAAGCGGTCGCCCTCGCCGGCGTAGATGATCCCGCGCGAGGAGTTGACGAGGCCAGTTCCGTGAGAGAGTCCGAACTCGACGGCCGCCTCGGCGTCGCCGCCCTGCGCACCGATGCCCGGTACCAGAAAGGGGAGGTCGGGCACCTGGTCCCTGAGGCTCTCGAGTTCCTCGGGGGCGGTCGCGCCCACCACGAGTCCGACGTTCCCGTTCGCGTTCCAGAGCTCACAGAGCGCGGCGACGCGCTCGTAGACCGCCTCGCCGGAGGCGAGTTCGAGGTCCTGGAGGTCCGCTCCCCCTGGGTTCGACGTCCGACAGAGCACGAACACCCCCTTCTCCGCTCGCGAGAGGAACGGTTCGAGCGAGTCACGGCCCATGTAGGGGTTGACGGTGATGGCGTCCGCCGCGTGGTTGCCGCCACGGGCGTGGCCGCTGCCACGGGCGTGGCTGCTGCCACGAGCGTGACCGTCGCCACGACCCTCCAGGAGCGTCGCGTACCGTCTCGCCGTGTTGCCGATGTCCGCCCGTTTCGCGTCGAGGATCACGGGGACGTCCTTCCCGTGTGCGTACGCGATCGTCTCCGTGAGTGCCCGCCAGCCGTCAGGGTCCTCGTAGAAGGCTGCGTTGGGCTTGTACGCGGCGGCGTGTTCGTGCGTGGCGTCGATTATCCGGCGGTTGAACGCCCATCGGGGGAGGTCGTGACCGGTGAGGTGATCGGGGATCCGGCCTGGATCCGGGTCGAGGCCGACACAGAGGACGCTGTCGGCCCGCTCGATCCGCTCGCCGAGGCGCTCGAAGAAGTTCATACCCACGCGACTCGCGGCGGGACCCTGATACTGTCGACTGTGACTCGGTACGGGTTCTCGTCGTCACGGGGGCCAGGCGAACCGTCACAGAGGGACAGCGACGGTATCGACGGTCCCGTTCGGGTAGGCTCAAATCCCCTCGGTACGTAGGGCGGCTATGGCAATCGATGCGGTCGTGTTCGACCTCGACTACACCCTCGCGGTGGCCGAGCGTGACCGCCAGACGATGCTCGACGAGGCCGCGGCCGCGGCCGGCGCGCCGTCGATCGGTCGCGACGAGTACCACGACGTCCACCTCGCGAACCACTCCCACGAGACCCGCGCGCCGATCTTCGCCGAACTGATCGGCGGAAGCGAGGGCGACGCCGACCGGGTCGCGACCGCCTACCGGGAGGCGATCGCCGCCTCGCTCACCCCGATCGACGGTGCGGAAGCGCTGATCGAGAAGCTCAGAGAGGAGTACCGCGTCGGCCTGCTGACCAACGGCCCGAGCGTCGCCCAGCGGGACAAACTCGCGACGCTCGGCTGGGAGGGGCTGTTCGACGCGGCGATCGTCACCGGGGAGATCGGGACCGGCAAACCCGACTGTCGGGCGTTCGAGGCGATCTGCGAGGCAGTCTCGGTCTCACCCACCGAGGCGGTCTACGTCGGCGACGAAGTCAGAACGGACGTCCACGGCGCCCGCGGCGCCGGAATGTACGCGATACAGGTGCTCTATCCCGGCGGGCCGGCACCCGACACGACGGCGACCGCCCACGTCGAACGCTCGCACCTCCAAAGCGACCTCCCAACGGTCGTCCGGCGGATTACCTAGGGGGTGACGACCGCGGAGAGCACGTCCGTCGCCCGCTTCACCGCCGCTCCACTCTCCACGAAGACGAGCGTCCTGGGGGGTTCGACCGCCTTCGGTCTGACCCGTAGCCCCACCTCACGCGCCGCGCTCGCTGCACGGTCGGGAGCCGCCCGGAACTCGATCCTGATCCGGTCCGGCTGGACGAAGACGTCCGCGAACGGCTCGTGATCCCGCTCGATCCGGTAGGCGAACGCACCCTCGGTCGTGGGCACGACGTCGGGATCGGCGTCGGCGAGCGAGAGGAGGGCGAGAGAACCGTCCTCGCGGCCGTCGATCTCCGAGGCCAACAGCCCTGCGATCCGTTTTCCGTCCGTGATCCGTCGCTCGACCATCAGCGCTCGCGCTCCCCGACGAGGATCTCCCTCGTCATCCGGATCTCCTCCCCGACGTCGATCCCACGGCGGTGAGCGAACAGGACCGCAGCGGTCTCGAGCGTCACCCCGCGCTCGGCCTGGAGCTCGTTGATACCCGCGACCGCACGCTGTTTCTCCACGCCGGTAGCGACCAGCGAGTCGAGCACCCGCTCGAAGACCGAGGGCGACGAGAGCAGGTCCTCGTCGGGCGAGAACCCCTCGGGGATCGTCACCTCGCTCGGCGCGAACGTGATCCGCAGGCCACCGTCGGTGCGTTCGAGCAACCCCTGCCCGACGGCGACGTCGATCAGCCGTTTGGCCTGATCCGGCGAGAACCAGTCGCGATCGAGCGAGAGCGCGACGACGAACGCGCTCTCCTCTACCGTCTCGGTGCCCGCCCGCTTGTACGGGGCGGCAACGGCGACGCGCAGGCTCATACACCGTCTGCGCGTCCCGGGGTCTAAACGGTTCGTTGTCGGTGCCGAGAACGAGGCGTTTTTGTAGCCGCCGACACTCTCTGGCGCTATGAACGATCACGGCCGGTCGATCAGGAAGCGAACCGGGGGGCGACGACGCCCGATCAGAAAGCGCCGAAAGCACCAGCTCGGCGGCCACCCGACCGAGACGGTCGTCGGCGAGCCGAAGTTCAAGACGGTGAAAGCCCGCGGCACCACCGAGAAGATCCGCGCGGTCTCGACCGATCTCGTCACGATCGCCACCGACGACGGCACCGTTCGCGCGACGATCGAGGACGTCGTCGAGAACCCGGCGAACCCGAACTACGCCCGACGGAACATCATCACGAAGGGCGCGCTCATCGAGACGAGCGAGGGGCGTGCGCGCGTGACCTCCCGACCCGGTCAGGACGGACAGGTCAACGCCGTCCTCGAGAACTAGCGCTTCGATTTCTCATAGGGAGCACCGTAGCCACCCAGGGCTCGGGCACACCCCTCACCGGTGTCGTTCGACGCGTGATCGAGAAACGACGGTATACGATGGGCCCCATCAGTACGGACGGGTTACGACCCGTGTCGGCGAAGCGCGTGAACGCACCGGTAGGCGACGGCGTAGCTGACGACCGCGAAGCCGACCGCGAGGATCACGTTTCCGACGAACAGCCGAACGAGGACGTCGGCTCCAGCGTCCAGCCCGATGTCGACACGGGTGATGCCCGGGATCGGTCCGAGCAGTTGTACCCCGATGAGGAAGCTCACCAGATAGACGCCGCTTTTCACCAGCGGGTTCAGGATCGCTACTGCAGCGAAGAGGGCGAGTTTGTTGGCCCGCTCGAACCGATGTCCGATCCACGCGAGCACGGGAATACCGGCACCGAGGGTCGGGAGCGTGGTCACGAACATCCCGAACGCGAAGCTCACCCCAGTGAGGTGGGGTGAGTGGTCTTCGGAGAACGCGACTCGGAGAGCGTCCCGAACTCGGTCGAACTGGTTCGTGAATCGGCTGGTACCCATCGGGTGGTTGGGGTGGACGGACGCACCGAGAGGGCAAGAACCACGCGCCGATCGTACCGAGCGGGTTCCCGAATCCTGTATAGAGAAGTCGAACCGGACCGCGACGGGGCTCTCCGGGGAGCCGTACGGACTACTGTACGTCCGTACCGGTCGAACCGACACCAGTTTTTCGGGTCCAGCGGTAAAGAGGTACAGCAGTCCGTATCACCGTTCGGGTCGCGGTGCCGCGTTCTGTAAGGCGGTCTCGGCGATGTTGCCGCCGTAGTCGGCGGTCCGCGAGAGCGAGTCGACGATCAGCCCGAGGTGCTGTGCCTGGAGCGGGTCGTCGAGTCCGCGGATGCGCTCGTCGACCGCGCGGGTGTGTTCGTCGATCCCCTCGACGTCCGCCCGCGCCCGGTTGGCGAGTCGCGTCGAGCGGTCGCTCTCGGCCTCGAGGAAGGCGTCCATCGCGAGTTCGACCACGGCGATCGCGTCGTCGTGGAGCGCGAGGAGCGGTTCGGCCACCTCCCCCGAGGTCGGGTCGATCTCCGTCGAGATGTCGGCGACCTTCGCCGCGTGGTCGCCGATGCGTTCGAGCTGTCTCGCGACCGAGTGGTGGTCGAAACAGGCCTCGCGGCCGATGTCGAGGTCGGCCGCCGCGCCCGGGTTCCTGAGCATCGAGCGGAACACCCGCGAGACCATGAACCAGAGCCGATCGACGTCGTCGTCGCGTTCGCGGACGTCGTCTGCGAGGTCCGCGTCGTTCTCGACCACGGCGGTCACCGCGTCGGAGAGCATCGTCACGGCGATCAGTCGCATCCGCGTCACCGCGTTGTGGACCGAGAGCTGTCCGGAGTCCAGCAGGTCCTGGAGCAACACCCGCGATCCGGTCTCCTCGACGACCTCGAGGCCGACGAGCGCCTGTGTCGCGTCCCTGACCGAGCGGCGCTGGTCGGCGGTGATCTTCTCCGCTTCGAGCCTGATGAGGTCGAAGCCGCTCACGTACATCGTCACGACCGCGCGGGTCAGATCCCGCCCGTGGACGTCGTCGATCTCGAGGATCCCCTCGATCGGATCGTCGTCGCGACGCACCGAGAGCAACAGCGAGTCGCCCTCCGGGTAGAACGTCACTTCACAGCCGGCCGACACCCCGTGGTCTTCGGCCCACCGCTTCGGGATCGAGACGGTGAACGTCGACCCGCCGGTCACCTGCACCTTTCGCGTCTCCATACCACCCCTCTGGAGTCGATCGCAATAAACGTCCGTATATCTATACTGTCGTCTCGTCGATCACCACTGATCGACAGCTCCCGCCGACCGTGATCCGTATCGCGACCGTTCGTCCAGTATATAGAGTATAGCGAGCGCGTGGATCCGACCGCTGACACCGGAACGTTCGTGTACTTCGATCGAGGAGTACAGATTTACTGTGAATTACTGAGTCCACAATAGCCAACATAGTAGAGTATTTAGAGGTTCGCCGATGAGAGGGGAGTGATGGTACGGTCCGGCGGGTATGGAGACGAGTCGGTGTCGCGGCGGGCGTTTCTGTGTGGGGTGGGGGCCGTCGTCCCGGCCGTCGCCGGGTGTGTCGTCCGGGGCGAGGACAGCGGGCTCGCGGGCGAGGTGCTCGTCGATGGCTCGAACACGCTCTTGCCCCACGCCGCGGCCGTCGCCGAGGAGTTCCAGTGGCGTAACAACCGCGTGCAGATCCCCGTCTACGGCTCCGGAACGGGTGCTGGCTTCCAGCGCTTCTGTGCGGGCGAGACCCACGTCCAGAACGCGAGCCGCGAGATCCTCGACGACGAGGCCGCCCAGTGCGAGAGCGCGGACGTGGAGTACGTCGCGCTCGAGACGGCGCTCGACGGCCTCGCGGTGTTCGTCCACCCCGACAACGACTGGTGTGACTGTCTCACCGTCGAGGAGCTCGACGAGATCTGGCGGTCGGGGAGCGAGGTCGAGACGTGGGCCGACGTGCGAGGCGAGTGGCCCGACGAGGAGATCGAGCTCTACGGCCGCGACACGGGCTCCGGGACGTTCGATTACTTCACCGAGGCGATCACGGGAGAGATCGGGGCGATCCGCTCGGATTACTCCGCGAGCGCCGACACGAACGTGATCGTCCGCGGGGTGCGGGGCAACCGGTACGCCCTCGGCTTCGGCGGCGCGGGCTACTACTACGAGAACGAAGAGGAGCTCTCGCTCGTGGGCGTCGACGACGGCGACGGCTGCGTCGAACCGACGGTGGAGACGATCGAGTCCGGCGAGTACACCCCGCTCACCCGGCCGATGTTCGCCTACGTCAGGCTCGCGGAGTTCGAGCGCGAGGAGTTCCGCGCGTTCGTCCGGTTCTTCTACGAGGAGGTCGACGACCGGGGCTACGAGATGGGTCGCGAGGCGGGGATCCTCGAGGAGGAGGAGACGATCACCTGGACGGGGTGGGCCGCCCGTCGCGTCGGCTACTACGCGGTCCCGGACGAGACGATCGAGGAAGAGCGCGCCCGGGTCGAGGAGCTGATCGGATGAGCGGGACCGACCTCACCCGGTCGGCCACCGGCGTCGGCGGACGGACGGACAGCCTGGTCCGCTACGTCTTCTTCGCCTGTGCCGCGCTCTCGGTACTGACGACGGTCGGGATCATCGTCGTCCTGCTCGAGGGCTCCGTCGAGTTCTTCCGGACCGTCTCGGTATTCGAGTTCCTCACCGGCACCGAGTGGTCCCCGCTGATCGAGCCGGTGAGCTACGGCGTGTTGCCGCTCGTCTGGGGCACCCTCGTCATCACGGTCGGCTCCGCGCTGATCGCGCTCCCGGTGGGGACGGCGACGGCGATCTACCTCTCGGAGTACGCGAACCCGGGGGTCAGATCGGTCGTGAAGCCGATACTCGAGGTCCTCGCGGGAATCCCGACGATCGTCTACGGCTTCTTCGCGCTCTCGTTTATCACCCCACAGCTCCAGCGGGTCCTCCCGTGGGAGGTCGGGACGTTCAACGCCGCCGCGGGCGCCATCGTCGTCGGGGTCATGATCATCCCGATGGTCTCCTCGCTCTCCGAGGACGCGATGCACGCCGTTCCCGACGAGTTGCGCGAGGGGGCGTACGGCCTCGGAGCCACCCGGTACGAGGTCTCGACGGACGTGGTCCTCCCGGCCGCAGTCTCGGGGATCCTCGCCTCCTACGTGCTCGCGCTCAGTCGCGCGATCGGCGAGACGATGGCAGTCACCCTCGCGGCGGGGATGGCCCCGCAGTTCACCACGAGTCCCCTGGAACCGATCCAGACGATGACCGCCTACATGGTCCAGATCGGCATCAGCGACGTCTCGGTCGGCTCGATCGGCTACCAGAGCCTCTTCGCCGTCGGTCTGACGCTGTTCGTCATGACGTTCTCGATGAACGTCGCGAGCATATGGATCCGCTCGCGGTACAGAGAGGAGTACCGATGAGCACGACCAACCCCTTCGAGGACGTCTCCGACCTCGATCGAAAGCGGACGATCGGGCGCGTCTTCGTCGCCCTCTGTATCGCCTCGACGATGGTTGGCATCGTCGCGCTCGTCACGCTGCTCGCGGACGTCATATACGAGTCCTGGGGCTGGCTCTCGCTGGAGTTCCTCACCTACCCACCCTCGCGCTTCCCGGAGAGCTACCTCCCCGGTGGTCGGGGTGCGGGGATCTACCCCGCGCTCGTCGGCTCGATCTTCCTGATCGCGCTCACCGCGCTGTTCACCGTCTTCCTCGGCGTCGGCGCGGCGATCTACTTGGAGGAGTACGCCCCCGACACGCGGACGACGAGCCTGATCGAGGCGAACATCGCGAACCTCGCGGGCGTCCCCTCGATCGTCTACGGCCTGCTCGGGCTGGCGGTGTTCGTCCGCTTCGCGCGGATGGGCCAGAGCCTGCTCGCAGGGGCGCTCACGCTCACCCTGCTCATCCTCCCGATCGTGATCGTCGCCGCCCAGGAGGCCCTCAGGGCCGTCCCTGACTCCCAGCGCGAGGCGGCCTACGGCGTCGGCGCGACGAAGTGGGAGGTGATCCGCGACGTCGTCCTCCCCGCGGCGCTCCCGGGGATCATGACCGGGACGATCCTCTCGCTCAGCCGGGCGATCGGCGAGACCGCCCCGATACTGATGGTCGGGGCGGCGACCTCGATGTTCGTCGCGCCCGACTCGCTGCTGGGGCCGTTCGCCGCGATGCCGATGCAGATCTTCGACTGGGCGCGCCTGCCGCAGGCGGAGTTCCAGCACGTCGCCGCCGCCGGTATCGTCGTTCTGCTCACCGTACTGCTCGCGATGAACGCCGTCGCGATCTACATCCGCTACCGGTTCGAGGCCGACCTACCATGAGTGACACAGGACCCGCGATCGAGACCAGCATCGAGGCCGAGACCGACACCGCGAGAGGCGATTCCGGTGGGGTGGACCAACAGACCGCCGAGACCGTGCTCTCCGCGCGCGACCTGGAGGTGTTCTACGGCGACGAACGCGCGTTGAAGCCGGTGAACGCCGAGATCACGGAGAAGAAGGTCACGGCGATCATCGGTCCCTCCGGCTGTGGGAAGTCGACGTTCCTCCGGTCGATCAACCGGATGAACGACATGATCGACGTCTGCCGGGTGACGGGCGAACTCCGGTTCAAGGGGAAGAACGTCTACGACGAGGACGTCGACCCCGTGGCGCTACGACGAAAGGTCGGGATGGTCTTCCAGAAGCCGAACCCGTTCCCCAAATCGATCTACGACAACGTGGCCTACGGGCTGAAGATCCAGGGCAAAGACGGCGATAGGGACGCACAGGTCGAGGAGGCGCTCCGGCGCGCGGCGCTCTGGGACGAGGTCAAGGCGAAACTCGACGCCTCGGGGCTCGACCTCTCGGGCGGCCAGCAACAGCGCCTCTGCATCGCCCGGGCCATCGCGCCGGATCCCGAGGTGATCCTGATGGACGAGCCGGCGAGCGCGCTCGACCCCGTCGCGACCGCCCAGATCGAGGACCTGATCGAGGAGCTCTCGCGCGATTACACGGTCGTGATCGTCACGCACAACATGCAGCAGGCCGCCCGGATAAGTGACAGGACGATGGTGTTTCTCACCGGCGGCGAGCTGGCGGCGTTCGACGATACCCAGGCCATCTTCGAGAACCCAAAGAGTCAGCGGGTCGAGGACTACATCACCGGCAAGTTCGGGTAGCCGTTTTCCGCGACCGCTCGCCCGAAGAAGCCACCCGACCACGGGGTTAAAGACCGCTTCGGGGGTACTCCCACCCAACGATGGCCCGAAAGGAGTATCAGAAACGGCTCTCGGAGCTCCGGGACGACGTCCTCTACATGGGAGAGGTCGTCCAGGAACGGCTGCGGATGGCGCTGGCGGCGCTCGAATCGAAGGACGACGAACTCGCGGAGGAGGTGATCGTCCGCGACAGCGAGGTCAACGACCTCTACCTCGACCTCGAACGACAGTGTACGGACCTGATCGCCCGCCAACAGCCGGTCGCGGGCGACCTGCGGTTCATCGCCGCCTCGTTCAAGATCATCACCGACCTGGAACGGATCGCCGACCTGGCGACGAACCTCGGGAAGTACACGAAACAGGCCCAGCGCGACGTCTACCCCGACGTGGACGTGCAGGAGATCGGCGCGATGGCGCTCGAGATGGTCGAGGCGGCGATGGACGCCTACGCGGAGGAGGAAGTCGAGATGTGTTACGCGATCGACCGACGCGACGACGACCTCGACGCGCTGTGCGAACGGGCGAGCGGCACCGTCGTCCGTGATCTGATCGAGACCGAACTCGGTATGGAGACCGACGAGGGAGAGATCGAACGGCTGCTGAGCGACGTCTCGCGGGTGTTGCTCACGGTCCGTGACCTAGAGCGAGTCGGCGATCACGCGGTGAACATCGCCGCGCGAACCCTCTACATGGTCGAGAACGACGACGAACTCCTCTACTGAGTGCCCTCGACGTCGGCGGCTACGGCCGTGCGTACTCCCGTTCTCCTCCCGTTCCGGTCAGGCCAGGACGGTGGTCGCACTGAGCGTGTGCTGGCTCCTCCGAGGGGGTCGGCGAGCATCTCGTCGGTGGCGAAGTCGCCGGTCGTCGGCGGCCCTCCGCGTCGTGTGCGCTCTCCACGTCTTCGACCACTTCGTGGATCTGCTCGCCTTCCAAGGGAATGGCGCGCCCGCGCCATTCCCGTAACTCCGCCGTTACAACCGGGTTCGCGCTCTTCTTCAGCCGACTCACGAAGTAGCCGCCGTTCTCGTCGATCAACGCGAAGCGGCGGTACTTGAAGTACGCGAGATCAAGCAGAACGAGCCGTCCTTGTAGCCACGAACAGTCTTGAACAACGTGCTATCGTGCGTTTTTTCGTCGGTTACGTCGATCCGTTCAATCGTCTGGTCGGTGGCGTTGTGGAGCAGGTGGAGCTTCGCTCCAGCCTGCTCCTCGTGACGGGCTTTGAACTCCTCAGAGAGGAACTCGTGCAACCGCAGCACCGTTCCATCAGCGATCATCACGTCTCTGAATCGGTCGATATCGGCGTCAACCGGTGATAGAAGCCACCGGGAGAGAGCGTCTCGTCGGCTGTCGAGTTGTAGCTGCGTCGGAACCCGGCGAGTGTTCGGCTCTCGCCTGCGGCGAAGCCGAACACGAGCGCCCACACAAGGACTGGGACCTGAAGCTTGCTCTCTCGCTCGACCACGCCGAGCCTCGGCGTGCTCTTCGAGGAACTCGGAGGGAAACAGTGTAGTGAGCCGACGCATGACTCTCGATGAGGAGGCTCTGTTGGACACAGCTATCGCCTCCTCATTCCTCTCGCAAAGAAGCCT
>SKXI01000180.1 GCA_007128515.1 Halococcaceae archaeon
ATCCACGCGTTCGCCGACCCGGGGATCGAGTTCGAACGGGACGGAAGCGGGTTCCGCGGCGACGGGACGGTCTGGGACGGTGCGACCGGGGAGGCCGCGGACGGCAGGCGCCTCGACCGGCTCCCGGCCCGTCGTCTGTTCGCGTTCGCCTGGCAGGACGACCACGGCCCGGGCGCGTTTCTGACCGACGCGCCGGACGACGGGCGGTAGCCCGGACCCGAAACCGATAACTCGGCGACGCTCGCAGGACACTCGTGCGCGTCGAGAACAGCTTCATCCTCGCGGAGGGCGTCGGCGAACGGACCGAGCGGCGACTCTGGGACCACGGCGTGACCCACTGGGACGAGTTCTGCTCGGTACCGGGAATCGGCGAGACGACCTGCGCCTCGGTCGAGGCGTTCATCGACCGCGGCTACGACGAACTCGACGCCGGCAACGCCCGTTTCTTCGCCGAACGGCTCCCCTCGGCCGAGCGCTGGCGGCTCTACGAGAACTTCCGGTCCGACGCCTGCTTCTTCGACATCGAGACGACCGGACTGAGCGAACACCGGGACGTCGTGACGACGGTGAGCGTTCACTGTGGCGGGGAGACGACGACGCTCGTCCGCGACGACGACCTCACCCGAGAGCGCGTTCGTGAGGAACTCGCCGAGGGCTCCCTGCTCGTCTCGTTCAACGGCGCACGCTTCGACGTGCCGTTTCTCGAGACCGCCTTCGACCTCTCGATCGATACCCCGCACCTCGACCTGCTGTACCCCTGTCGCTCGGCCGGGCTCACGGGCGGGCTGAAGCGGATCGAGCGCGAGGTCGGGATCGGCCGTGAGGAGGAGGGCGTCGACGGCCTCGAAGCGGTGCGGCTCTGGAAGCGCTTCGAGAGGCACGGCGACGAGGGCGCGCTAGATCGCCTGGTGCGGTACAACCGCGAGGACACGGAGAACCTCGCGACGCTCGCCGACCACGTCGCGGACGAACTCGACCGGGACGTCTTCGGGCCGTACCGGTGATCAACCCTCCCGTAGTTCGACGGACGCACTTCCCTCCAGATCCGCGAGCGGGGCGACGTCCTCCACCCGCGCGACGACGTTGACCGGCGAGGCAGCCCGCGGCTCGTCGCCCTCGCTCGCGGGCGTCGGCCCCCAGAAGAGACAGAGCGCGTTGCCCGCCGGCCAGTACGCGATCGTCCCGGGTTCGACTCCCTCCCGAGCGTCCTCGGGGCCGACGTCGACGTCGGTCCGGAAGTAGAGTTCGTCCCCCCAGCGCGAGGCCTCACCGGAGAGCGGGAGCGCGGCCCTGATCGCCCGGACGGTCTCAGGGGCCTCGTCGGTCCACGCCGCTTCGAGCACGACGTCGTTCACGCGGAGTTCGAGATCGGTCATACCGGTGGGTGCTCGCGGGGTGAAAAAACCCCTCGGGTAGCCGAACCCTTTTTTACGCCGATCGCGGTACCGGAGCCATGACCGACGACCTCTCGCTCGCGCTCTCGTACTGTGAGGCGACCGCCGCGCCCGACGACCGGATCGCGTGTTTCGACGTGGAGGCGAGTCGACGGGGAGACGTCGTCAGGCTCTCGGGAACCGTCTCGAGCCACGACCTCCGGCGGCGGGCGGTCGAGGTCCTCTCGCAGGTGAGCGATCGACCGGTCGACGCGAGCGGGGTGGCGGTGCTCTCGCGAGGGGAGGAGCGGACCGTCTCCGTCCCCTGTGCGGCCGTGCGAAAAGCGCCGGACTCGGACGCGGAGCGGGTCACGAGCGCACTCTACGGAGCGACGCTGGGCGCCTACGACCGGGAGGGTGACTGGCGACGGATCCGGACGCCGTGTGGCTACCTCGGGTGGGTTGAGGAGGACATACTCTCAATACCGACCTCGATCGCCCCCGTCGCGGTGCTCACGCGACCGGTGACGGCCGGTTCCGGGACGACACTCCCTGCCGGGGCGGACTGTGCGATCCACGGCCGCGAGGGTGGAGAGGCGACTGTCGTGTTCCGAACCGGCCGCGAGGCGACCCTCCCTACCGATTCCGTGACCGTCCCACGGGCCGACGCGACCGGGGCGGACGTGGTCACCACGGCCGAGTCGTTCCTCGGGACAGAGTACCGCTGGGGCGGGATGAGTCACGAGGGGATCGACTGCTCGGGACTCGTCTGGATCGCCTATCGTACCGTTGGAATCACGATGCCGCGCGACGCCGACCAGCAGCGGGCGATGGGACGGGAGGTCGACCGGGGAGCGCTTCGGCCCGGCGACCTGCTGTTCTCCCCGGGTCACGTCGCGATCAGTCGGGGCGGGAGTTCGTTCGTCCACGCCCGCGGCTCCGCGGGGACGGTGGTGGTGAACGACCTGGATCCGGACGAAGAGGGGTACCTCGCCGACCTCGACGAGGGGTTCGAACGCGCGACGCGAGTGCTCTGATCGTCCGACGGGTCTCGCCGACTGTACCACGGGAGCGACGTGGAACCCCGCGGGTTCGTGCCAGATGGTGGCTCGCGCTCTTCCATCATCGGATGGGGTTTTCTCCTCGCGTTGCGTAGCCACAGCATGGCAGACGACGACCGAAACGTCGACGCGAACCGGGGCGAGGACCGTGGATCGGGGCCCGGCCCTGCGGTCGAACTCGCGTACGCCGGGATCGGGACGTTCCTCAAGGCACCGCAGAGGGACGTGAAAGCGCTCTCGGACGAGCAGGTGGCGGTGCTCGGCGTCCCGTACGACGGCGCGGTGAGCAACCGGCCCGGCGCGCGCTACGGTCCGGCGGCGATCCGACGCGAGAGCGGCTGGTGGGCGTACTTGGGAGGATACAAGGGCGGGCTGACGAACCTCCAGACCGGGAGGGAGGTCGACCTCTCGGCGATCTCGATCGCCGACTGCGGCGACGTACCCGTCTTCCCGATGGACCACGAGCGGACGGGCGAGGCGATTCGGACACACGTCGCGGCGGCCGCCTCGACCGGCGCGTTCCCCGTGCTGCTCGGTGGCGACCACTACTGCACCTACCCCGCCTTTCGCGGGTTCGCGGCGGGCGCGGGCCACGACCACGTCGGGCTGGTGCAGATCGACGCCCACTCGGATACCGTGAGCGAGAGCGCCGTCTTCGGGGCCGAGTTCCACGGCTCGAGTACGAACCTGATCGCCGAGAGCGACCGTGGCGACTACTCGTCCGTCGCGCAGGTCGGCCTCCGGGGCTACGAGTCGCCCGGCTTCTTCGAGTTCGCGGAGGACGTGGGTATGGACGTACAGACCGCCCGGGACGCACGCGAACGGGGGATCGAGGAATCGGTGCGAAGAGCGCTCGACGCAGCGGGCGAGGGGACGAATTCGATCTACGTCACCTTCGACGTCGACGCGGTGGACCCGAGTGCAGCGCCCGGCACCGGCACCCCGGTTCCCGGCGGGCTGACCGCGGACGAGGCGCTCCGGGTGGTGGAGACCCTGGGAGCCGACGAGCGCGTCGGCGCGCTCGATCTGATGGAGGTGGCTCCGAACTACGACCCGACGGAGACGACCCCTCGCCTGGCGGCGTCGCTGCTCGTCACGGCGCTCGAACGACGCTTCGCCGAAGTCGGGGGTTAGCGCTTTTCGATCACCGGGCACAGCGGAGACACCCGCGTGTTCGTCTCCGCGGATATGGAGGGCGTGAGCGGGATGGTGACTCCCGCGGCCGTTCGAGAGGGAGTATCGGAGACGGTCACAGAGGTCCGAGTTCCGGACCGAGAGCGAGATCCGCGAGGCCGCCGGACGGGCGGTCGGAGGAATCGAGAGGCGCGGGGTGAAAACCGCGGGTCGAGACGAACACTGCGGCCGAACGTCGGTCCCCGACCGGGGTGATGACGGTCCGACCGCTACGCCGTCAGGTGGGCGATCAGGCGCGCTTCTGCCTCCCGCCTGTGCTCGTCGAC
>SKXI01000390.1 GCA_007128515.1 Halococcaceae archaeon
CCCCGCCTCGCGAACGCACTGCTCGGTTCTCAGCACGCGATACCTCCGATCAAAAGCGGTTCACCGTCGTCGCGGAACTCGATCCATCGTCTGTGCGACCATGTACCTCCGCTGGGTCAGGTGTCGACAAAAGCGTGTCGTTCCGCGCACGATCCGCCGATCTAGCCGTAGGCCTCGGGGTCGAGGCGCTCGGGTGCGCGCCAGTCGGTCGTGAGCTCCAGTAGCTGGACGACCATCCTCCCGGTGGCTCCCCAGACGGTGTAGCCGCCGACGTGGAAGTAGTGGACGACGATCTCCCCGTAGGTCGGGTGCTCCCTGTGTTCGTACTCGTAGTTACCCGGGTCGAGCAGTCCCGAGACCGGGAGGACGGCGATCTCGGCGACCTCACGCTCGTCGGGGACGTACTCGCGGTCGGGGATCCGCGCGACGACCGGCGTGATCGCGTACTCCGTGACCGTCCGTATCCCATCCAGCGTCCCGATTACGCGCGCCTCGCTGGGCTCGAGGCCGACCTCCTCGTTCGCCTCCCTGAGCGCGGTCTCGGTCAGGTCGGCGTCCTCCGGTTCGCGGCCGCCGCCCGGAAAGCTCATCTGGCCGGGGTGTTCGCCGAGGTGGTCCGCACGCTTCGTGAACAGCAGGTGGAGTTCGGGCTCCGACGAGCCTGCGGAACGGGTGGCCCGCTCGACGACCGGAACGAGCACCGCGGCTTCGCGTTCCGCGTTCCGCACCTGCCGCGGTGTCCGGGCGTCGAGGCGACCCAGATCCATGCCGGTCGGTAGTGGTCGGGGGGTTAAAGCGTTTCAGTCGAGTCGGGATCGGACCTCGCTCGCGTCGACCGCCGCCCACGCCTCGACGTCGTAGCTCACCTCGCGGAGCTCCGCGCGCTCGGCATCCTCGTCGCTCGCCTCGGCCGCGGCGAGCAGCTCCTCGATCAGACGCTCGCCGAGGGCGTCCCGGTCGACGCTCCGCTCGGGTACCGACATGATGTGCGGGAGGTCGGTCGCGTCGGGCGGGAGTTCGGGAAACGCGGTCGGTCCCGGGACCAGGAGCGTCTCCCCTCCCTCCTCGGACTCGACGAGCGCGTACGCCTCGGTCGCGGCGGCGATCCGGCCGGAGATCGCCTCCTCGTTCGCCTCGCGGCCGGCCTTGAACGCGAGCTCCGAGAGCGCCTCGCGGAGCTCCCCGGGAGTGAGCGCGCCGAAGAGGTCGACCACGCCGGCCAGTTCGTCGTGGCTCGTCGCCATACCACACCGAACGAGCCCCCGGTGAAGAGTCTTCCCCGAAACGGTATGATTCTGGATCCCGTCTCTCCCCTATGCCCGAGGAACCGACGGACGAGGAGCTACTCGACGCGCTCTCCGACGCGCCGCGGTCGACGGAGGTGGTCGCGACCGAGCTCTCGGCCGACGCCGACGTCGTCCACGAGCGGCTCTCCGCCCTCGAGACCGAAGGACGGGCCCTCGCCACGGAGGAGGGGTGGATACGGCGATCCGACACCGATACGGACGAGCTGCTGGACGAGAGCGCCCGCCGGATCCGGGATCGGCTCGGTCGGGACCCGCGGCGGTGATACGGACCGCTATCCGTCCGTGCGGGCGGGTGTGGTGCCTGCGCCTCCGTTCGAGCGTTTGACAGATACAGCAGTCCGTCCGAGTCACTTCGAGAGGAGCGCCGCCAACCGCGGCGCCTCGGCGCGGATCGCCCGCCGTTTCACGAGCGCGAAGCCGACGCAGATCAGGGAGAAGCCGCCGACGGTCGCGAGGTCGATCGTCTCGCCGACCCAGAGGTACCCACCGATCGCGGCGAACACCGGGGTCGCGTACGAGATGAGCGTGACCTGGATCGAGCCGACGCGCGAGAGCAGTTCGAAGTAGATGAGGTAGCCGACCGCGCTCGCGAGGATCGCCAGGTAGGCGAGCGCGACCAGCGCCTCGACCGTCCACTCGGCCGCGGCGAACGACTCGCCGGGCAGGCCGAGGCTGACGAGGTGGAGACAGCCCGCCCCCAGGAGGTTCGACCAGCCGGTCATCCCCTCCGTGGAGATGGTGGCGTCGAGACGCTGGACGAGTACGCTCCCGAGCGCGACGCTCACCGCCGCGCCGAGGACGAGCAGCGTACCGACGACGTCGCTCGCGAGCAGGTTCGACGGGTCGGGCCGGGCGACGGTTCCGACCCCGATGAGCCCGATCACGAGGCCGGCGATCCCGAGCAGGGAAAGCCGTTCGGCCGGGAGCAGGCCGCGGGCGAAGCCGGTGGCGAGGATCGGGTTCGTCGCGATGACGACCGCGGCGACGGCGGCGGTCACGGACTGCTGGCCGACGAAGAGCAACGCGTTGTAGGCCGCGATGATCACGGTGCCACCGACGAGTATCGAGAGGACGTCGGCGCGGCTCCGGGGTCGCCAGTACTCGACGCGCCTGGCGGCGTATGCGAGGACGAGAACGCCCGCGACGTCGTAGCGGATCGCCGCGAAGAGCACGGGTGGGAGGTACGCGAGGCCGGCGCTGATCGCGGCGAACGCGACCCCCCAGATCACGGCGAGGGCGAGAAACAGGAGTGCGTTTCTGTGCCCGCTCACCCCGGGGGATCCTCGTGGAGCGCCGATGAGCGTTACGTTCCCCGTCTCGCTACCGCACGGCGTCGAGGTCCGCTGCCGCGGCGGCGAGGACCTCCTCCGGGTGGATCGGTGCGTCCCGCCAGGCGGGCAGCCGGGGATCGGCTCCTGGGGGAGCGATCGCCTCGCCGTAGCGCTCGGCCTGCTCGCGTTCGCTTTCGGCGTCGTAGTCGAGGCCGTTGAACGCGGCATCCGCGGCGTACGCCCGGACGAGTTCCGTCGCGTGCTCGCGGTAGCGGTCGGGGAGTCGGTCGTACTCCGGCGCGATCCCCTCGTCCTCGACGACGCGACAGAGCGCCTCTCCCACACCATCGGCCATCGTCTCCAACCCGGAATCGCCGGCCACCGAACGGTGTTCGTGCTCGTGGGTCCCGAGGTCGACCTGTGCGGTGCCCTCGCTTCCGACGGTCGAGAACGCATCGCCCAGCGTCCCGATCTCGAAGCCCCAGCCGGGGTCCGCGCGGATCGCTCTCGCCACCTCCGCGCGCATCCCCACCTCGCCCGACAGCGCGTAGCGGAACGCCGAGAGGTACTCGAGGACCGCCGCGTCGTGGACCCCGGAGAGCGCTCTGAGCAACGGCACGACGAACAGCCGGAAGAGCCGTCCGTAGAGCCGTCCCTCCTCGAACCGGGCGTAGTAGCCCTTCGTGAACCCGAACGTCGAGAGCGGGGCGAGCAGCCGCGGGACGTGCGCCGCGGTGTAGCTCTTCGTGTCCGCGTCGTGGATCGCGACGTACTCGGCTCGCTCGGCCGCGGTCCCGAGCGCGAGCCAGAGGTCGGTTCCCTTCCCACCCGCGCCGTCGAGGCCCTCCGCGGAGAGCAGCCGTTCGACGTCCGGGCCGTTACACCAGAGGAGGGTGAGCGGGAGGTCGAACCCGGAGAGCCACCGGTCGATACCCGCCACCTCCGTCTCCGGAGCGCGCAGCGGGACGATCACCTCGCCCGGTGCCACCGCCGAGAGGACCTCCAGCGTTCGGTCGGCGGCGGCCGACCCGCCCTCGCGACTCGCCATCGGGACGACCACCGCGGCGTCGGCGAGCGGTGCGTCGGGGACCGGATCGGTGAGGTCGTGCAGCGTCGCGATCCGCTCCTGGACGTACTCCATTACCCATCCCTTCGGCCGAGCGGACAAAAGGGGGCGGATCGCCCGGCGCGTCCGATCGCGATCCAGTGAGACGTTGCCGGACAACGGCCCTGCCGCGGTCGGGTACGCCCCGGCCCGTCGTCCGATCACGGGGACGCGAGAGCGACCCGG
>SKXI01000075.1 GCA_007128515.1 Halococcaceae archaeon
ATCCGTCGTCGGCGAGGTCGGCGAGGCGTTTCAGCTCCTCCAGGCCGTCCCAGCCGGTGTCGTGACCCTCGTTGGCCTGGTGTTCGAGCTCACCGACGACCGCTTCGGGGATCACCACCGTCGCCCCGTCGTAGCTACCGTCGCGGATCCGCTCTGAGATACGACCGTCGATAACGACGCTCGTGTCCGGGAGAACCTTCATGCCTGGCGTAGAGTCGGGCCGGGTATAAGCGTGTTTCATGCACGATGGAAACGACTAAGCGAGCCTCCGAGCGTTCTCGTGCATGGACACGACGGGTAAGACGCTCGGGGCCGCCGCCGCGCTCTGGCTCGGGCTGTACGGCGCCGTCGCGGCGGCGCTCTACACCCTCTTCGGCGTCCTCGAGGTCGTACCCGATGACGAGCGCGCCGGCGTCGCGCTCGCGCTCGGGATCATCATCACCGGTCTCGCGCTGGTCGCGGTGATCGTCGATCGTCTCGTCTTCACCCGCGAGCCGGCGGACCTGCTGACGAGACAGACCCCCTGGGTGCTCGTGCTCGTGGCGACGACCGTCGCCTCGACGGCCCTCCTGCTCTCGACGGCCGTCGCCGCCCCGGGCGACGCCGTCCTCTTCGGCATCGCTATCGCGCTCCCGCTCACGGTCTTTCTCTTCGCCGCGGTAAACCTCGCTCGCTACCGGACGATGGAACACGGGGTAGAGGAACACCGCGACTAATACCGTCGGCTGTACCTGTGTGAAGATCCTCGACACCCCGGGAATGCGACGATCTCGAACGACGTACAGCCGACGGTATAAGCCCTCACGGCACGCAGCGACCCGCATGGACGACATCGAGCGGCTGACGCGCGAGCTGAGTGCGATCCCGAGCCACGCCGACGAGACGGCCGCGGGCGACCTGATCGAACGCTGGCTCCGCGAGGAGACCGAGAGCGAGGTCGAGCGCGACGCCGCCGGGAACGTGATCGCCCGGAGGGGATCGGGGTCGGGGCCACGACTCGCGCTCGTCGGCCACCACGACGTCGTCCCGCCGGACGAGGTGCAGGTCGAGGACGGCGAGTACGTGATCGAAGAGCGCGACGGCAGGCTCTACGGGCGCGGGACGGCGGACATGAAGGGATCGGTCGCGGCCGCGATGTGTGCCTTCCGGGATTCTGATCCCGCCTGCGAACTCGTCTTCGCGAGCTTCGTCGGCGAGGAGACCGGTGGCGAGGGCGCCCGATACGCGATCGAGAACGGCTTCTCGCCCGAGTACGCGGTCGTCGGCGAGGGGTCGACGAACTATTCGGGTGAGAACGTGACCGACGTCGTGATCGCGCACAAGGGCCGACGCGGTGGACGGATCGTCGCCCGGGGACGGGCGGAGCACGCGAGTCGACCCGAAGCGGGCGAGAACGCGATCTACCGGGCCTGCGACGCGATCGGACTCGTTCGGGGGATGGAGGCCCCGACGGTGAGCGTCTTCGGTCACGACCTCTCCGGAAGCGTCGCCGTCACGGGGATCGACGGCGGGACCGCGATGAACGTCATCCCCGAACGGTGTGAGGTGACCGTCGACGAGCGAACGGTTCCGGGCGAGTACCTCCCGCTCGAGGACGTCGAACGGTTCGAGGGCGTCGAGTGGGAGGGCGAGAGCGACCTTCCCCCGATGCGCTGTTCCGACGAGGGGTTCGCGGATGCGGTCCTCGACGCCGCGGCCGGGAGCCAGGAAGCGGCACCGAAGCTCGTGACGAAGCCGCACGCGACCGACGCCGGTCGGCTCGCACGGGCCGGCACCGCCTGCGTCGTCTGCGGCGCGGCGGAGCCGGGCGAGGCACACACCGAGGGCGAGAGCGTCTCGGTCGACGTCCTCGAACGGTGTTACCGGATCTACCGGAACGTATCCGAATCGGAATACTTTATTTCCTGAACTAGAGGCAGCCATATTAGTCGTCACCCGGTAGGGTGGAGCGTGAGTGGTTCGTCGTCCTCGGGAGGCTCGCTCGGAACCGTGACGGAGTCGGACGAGCCGCCGCTGTGGCGACAGCCCCAGGTGTTCGTCCTCGTCCTCGGGCTGGTGATCTTCGCGCTCGCCGCGGCGGTCGTCTTCGGTCCGGCGGGCTTCTTCGCGGGCGACGAGGCCCCCGACCCGCCGGAGGGAGAGGCAGTAGGTGGGGACGGCGATCCGGAGACACCGGCGGAGGGGACCGACGACACGGGAGAGGGCGACGAGCCGTCGTGGGAGGCGACGGAGGATGACGACGACGAGGACCCGCCCGACGGGGACGAGACGGCTGATAGCGACGAGGGGGCCGTGAGCGCGGACGATGAGGGCGCGGGCGACGACGCGAGTGACGAGGGCGCGGACGACGATGCGGACGGCGTCGTCCTCGATGACGACGACGCGGACGACACGGAGGGGACCGAGACGCCCGGTGAGCAGTCGTACACCTACTCTGCCACCGTCGAGGTCATCGACGACGACGGGCAACCGGTCGAAGGGGTGCCGGTCCAGTTCAATCCGGTGGACAGTGAGCCCGAACAGTACGTCACCGACCAGGACGGTGAAGTGACCGTCGCGTTCGAACACGCCGAACCGGACGAGACGTTCGAGTACGTGCTCGCGGTCGGCGACGGCGAGCGGACCGTGGAGGTGACAGAGGGGAGCCAGACCGAGGAGGTCCAGCTCTCCGAGGACAGCCCCGCGCTGCCAGACGACGGCGACGATGCGGACGAGACGACACCCGAGACACCCGAGGAGGACGACGCGGACGAGCCGACCGGGGACGACAGCCCAGCGGAGCCACCTGAGGGGGACGACGACGGAGAGACGGAGACGCCGATCCCGGTCGACCCGCCGACCGACGACGATGCCGATGACGTGGAGGAGACGACGCCCACGCCGACCCCGCCAGCAGGCGACGACGACGCGGACGAGCCGACCGGCGACGACGACGCGCCAGCGGACGACGATACGCCAGTGGACGACGCGACCGGAACACCCGATGAGGACGACACGGCACCCCCAGGGCCACCGGGTGATGACGACACGGAAGACACGACCGACGACGCTCCGCCCGGGACACCCGAGGGGGACGACGATGACGACGCGCCCCCGGGGACTCCCGGAGACGACGACGCTGACGGGGACGAGGTCGACGACGACGACGCGAACGGAGACGAGGTCGACGACGACGCGAACGGAGACGACGACGCTGACGAGCAGGAAGCCGATGACGTGGGAGCGACCGACGACATCGATGACGCCCCGACGGATCCGCCAGTCGGTGACGACGACGGAAACGGAGTCGACGAACCGGACGACGACGTGGCGGCCGGTGGCGACACCGACGACGGTACGGACGACGAGAACGGAGAGGTGGGCACTGACGACGACGCCCAAAACGACGAGCCGGGTAGCGAAGCCGGCGACGACGGGACCGAGCCCGGAGACGACGTAAACGGGGACGACGACCCGGGTGACGACGCGGACGACGAGGGGGACACGGAGGGAAATGACGACAGCGAGGAGAGCGATAGCGAGGGCGCCGGTGAGGGCGAGGACGACGAGGGCGGCGACGATCCCAACAGTGAGGGCGAGGACGACGAGGGCGGCGACGACCCCACCGGTGACGATGGGGCGGGGGACGACGGAGTAGGGAACGGCGAGGACGCGAGTGACGACGACGAGACCGACGTCGGCGGTGACGACGACGCGGAGGACGAGATCGACGACGCCGACGACGAGAACGGGGAGGGAGCGGAAGGAACCGACGACGCGGGGGACAACGGTGAGGCCGGAAGCGACGACAGCGACGGGAACGGCACCGAAAACGGAGCGGACGACCAGCCCGGCCCGCCGGTCGGTGACGACGGGACCGGTCCGC
>SKXI01000298.1 GCA_007128515.1 Halococcaceae archaeon
CCGGTTCATGCGGTACGTCCATGCGGCAGTCGACGGCCGGAACGTGAAGAAGGGCGAGGCGGTCTCGATCCCGATTCCCGAGTCCGCAGACGGGATTCGAGAACTGCTCTCCGAACTCGAGACCGATCGAGAACGGGTCGCCGAGACCGATATCGAGGAACTCGAAGCAGGAATAGACGAGGCGGTCTACGACCTGTTCGACCTCACCGAGGAGGAACGACGGGTGATCGAGGAGTATCTGGCGGTGTTTTGAGCGCAGGCGGTCGGTCGAGTACCGTGCCCGCGGACTCCGAAGCGACCCTGAGCCCGGACAGGGTGCGGTGCGAACGAGCGAGTAGTGATCGTGACGGAAGAGAAACGCATGACGATCACCAGCGATCCGGAGGTCCTCGGCGGAGATCCCCGGATCGACGGGACCCGCGTCGGCGTCCTCCAGGTCTTCGAACTGGCGGTTTCCGGGGGGTATCCGCCGGAAGACGTCGCCGACCAGCTGGGTATCGGTCTCGGCGAGGTCCACGCGGCGCTGGCGTGGTACTACGACCACCCGGAGGAGGTCCGTGAGGTTCGTGAGCGTCACCGGGAGGTCGAGCGCGACCTCGGAGACAGCGCGCTCTCACCGCCACACACCGCGGAGTGAGCGTGCCGGTTCGACTGCTCCTCGACGAACACCTCTCTCGGGTCCTCTCGACCATGTTCCCGATGCTTTGGATATACTGGCTGTAAATCGGTTGCAGCGCGAGACGCTCCTCTACCCGATGGACGCGCTGATCCTCGCTGCATCCGAGGCGACCGACACGACGCTCGTTGTCTTCGACGCGGAACGTCGAGAGCATGGCGCAGTGTCGCCCGTAGATCTCGTGAAGTAGACCTCACTGTCGTCCGACCTCCACGCAGCCTCCCGAGGGGTCAGTGCGGCGGAAGCACTTTGACCTCCGACATCAAAATAGGTGTATGGCGGTCACGAATCGGTCGTCGAAAGCGGAGTTCGCAAAACGGCTCGTGGCGGCCGGTTACGACGACTTCCTGGTCCTGGAGCGCGAGGCGGCGGAGACAGTCCTGACCGACCGCCGTAGCGAACTCCTCGAGACGATCGCGGCCGAGGACGTCGAATCGATCACCGCGCTCGCTGAGATACTCGATCGGGACGTGGCGGCGGTTCACCGCGACCTGGAGGTACTGTTCGAGTACAGTCTGATCGAGTACGGCGAGGACGGACGGAAGAAACACCCTCGGCTGAAACACGACCACGTCTTCGTCGAGCCGCTCCTGTAGATGGACGATCCCACCTTCGAGTATCAACTCGGCGAGTTTGAGGATAGGGTGTACTTTCTGCTGCTCGCGCTCGACCGGGCTTCGACGATCCCGAGGAGTTCGCCGCAACGGTCCGGTACAACGATCCCGCGACCGACGAAACCGTTCAGATCGCCCGGATCGACACCACTCATGGCTACGCGCACTTCGATAGGCTCTATCGACGGGACGAGCCGAAAGAGCGACTGGAGGTCGACCTCTGGGAAGCCATTGAACTACTGGAAGAGAACTGGCGGACCTACGCCGCAAGCTACGGCGAGAAACAGACGGAGTAGCGTTCTCTGTTCGCTCGCCGACCAGTGCGTGGCGGCCGGTCGAGCGGCCTTTTTGGTGGCGGGCGAGACGGCACAGCCGTCTCGCTGTCAGCGAACGCTCCGCGTTCGCAGAACAGATTTTTGCGGCGAGCGGTGTGGCCCGAGAGACGCTGGCGCGTCTCTCGGCATCACGAAAGGCGCTCTGCGCCTTTCGAACGACCCGCAGTGCGGAGCGCGAGGACACCCGAGCCGGAAAACGGTGCGCGGACAGAGTTTATATCCGAACGCGACCAACATCGAGTATGGCCGCAGACCGCGAATCGGTCCCGCCCGAGCGGGAGAACCTCGCCACCGCCGTCGGTCTCTACGCGCTCGGCGAGTACACGCTCGGGCAGGCTGCCGAGCACGCGGGTGTTTCGCGCTTCACGATGCGTGACACCCTCGCGGAGCTCGGATTCGAGGCTCGTCTCGGCGGCCCCCGTGACGTCGACGACGCGAAGGCGGAACTCGACGCGCTTTCGGATCTCGAATGAGCGGAAGTCGCGAGTCGGGCGGGCCGACACCCGTCGTGTTCGACACCGTCGTACTCTCGAACTTCGCCATGAGCGATTCGGTCGACTGCTCGCAGCCCGCTTCGAGAGGCCGTGGACCGTCCCTGCAGTCGAGGCCGAACTCGGACGCGGAAAAGCGGAAGGGTACGGGTTTCTCGGGCGGCTCGACGACCTCCTCGGAAAGCCGATCCGGATCGTCGAACCCGAGATGGATACCGTCGACGAGCGTGTCTACGCGGGTCTCGACGGCGGCGAGACGGACGCGTTGATCGTCGCCATGCAACACGAGGGGATTCTGGCCTCCGACGACGGCGCTGCCCGTGACCGAGCGCGCGAGTACGGCGTACCCGTCACCGGCTCGCTCGGGATTCTCGCGGACGGTGTCCGGCGAAACGAACTGCCCCTCGAGACGGCCGAGACGTGGCTCGAAACGTGGATAGCCGACAACGGCTACTACTCGCCCGTCGAGAGCGTTGCGGAACTCCTGCAGGAGGACGACGAGTGACGGTAGCTGCCTTGAGAGGGAATGGAGTGCTCAACGAGTCCATCGAGGAAAAGCCGAAGCCGTGACGCTCGGGACGGGTTCGCGGTGCAGCGGCGGAATCAGTCGAGCGGTTTTCCGGGGAGGCTTTTACAAGGGGTTCGAGCGACCGGAAGGAGCGAGGACCCGCAGTACAACGGTCCGTGTGCAGCCACGCCCTTACATCGAACACGAGAGAAGATATCGTATGACCGAGGTCGTTCGCGAGCCGGATCACAGCGACGGCGCGCCGACGATTGAGGGGACCGGAATCCGCGTCCTCAACGTCGCCAGCGCGTACGAACACAGCGGCTATGATCCCGACGAGATCACCGGCCTGTATCCCGACCTCTCGCTCGTGGACGTACACACGGCGCTGGCGTACTACTGCGACCACATCGAGGAGCTTCGGCCGTCGCCGTCCGAGCCGACGACGGCATGAGTCGGCCGGTCTACTGCGACGAGAGTATCTGGATCGGGGTCACAGAGGGACTTCGACAGCGAGGGCGAGAGGTCTACACCGCCCGCGAGTACGATTTGCTCGGCGCGCCGGACGAGGAGCAGCTCGTGTTCGTGGTCGAAAACGACCGGATCCCGTTCACGTTCGACGACGACTTCCTCACGCTGGTTCACCGAGCGGGTCACGACCACCGGGGGGATCGTCTACACCGGTCAGGCCGGGAAGCGAATCGGTGACGTCGTCAAGGCGATGGACGCGTATCTGAGTCTGATCGACCCCGATACGATCGAAGCCCACTATCTCTGACCCCTCTCCGGAAGCGGACGTTCGAGTCGTGCACGCTCGTGTATGATCGTCGCAGTCCCACATCGAACTACGGGTACGAGCCTCTTTTCGGAGGGTTTCTCCGAATTCCTGCGAGAGGGCGACGAGGCGGTCTACGACCAGTTCGACCTCACGGCGGAGGATCGGCGGGTGATCGAGGAGTACCTGGCGGTGTTCTGAGGGGGTCCGGTCGCGGTCGGTCGAGTACTGTGCCCGCGGACTCCGCAGCGACCCCGAGCCGGAAAAAGGTGCGTGAGTTTATACACGACGCCGACGAAAATCCCGTATGACCGAGATCGTCCGTGACCCAGATCACAGTGACGGCGCGCCGACGATCGAGGGGACCGGGATCCGCGTCCTCAACGTCGCCAGCGCGTACGAGCACAGCGGCTACGATCCCGACGAGATCGTCGGGCTCTACCCCGCGCTCTCGCTCGAGG
>SKXI01000436.1 GCA_007128515.1 Halococcaceae archaeon
CGGATCGGCCACCGGGCCTCGCCGGTCCTCCTCATCGTCCTCACGCTCGTCGCCGTGATCCTTCCTCTCGTCTACGTCGGGACGGTGCTCTACCGCGACCTGCTCGAACTCGCCCGGGGCGAGACCGCCCTCGACGCGGAGACGCTCGAAGCCCGGATCGAGGAGACGACGGGGCAGACGGTCGACGTCCAGAGCGCGCTCGTCGACGTCGGCGAAGCGCTCGTCGAAGTCCTGTTCGGGAGCGTCACGCAGGTCGTCGGCATGACGTTCACCGCCACCCTGGGACTGGCGCTCACGCTCTTTCTCGTCTACTACACCCTGCGGGACGGCCCCGCGTTCGTCGACTGGGCCGCCGACGTGATCCCGCTCCCGCCCGAGGTCACCGCCGACCTCTTCGACCAGATCCACCGGACGACCTGGGGCGTCGTCATCGGCCACATCTCCGTCGCGGTGATCCAGGGCCTCGTCGGCGGCGTCGGCCTCTACCTCGCGGGCGTGCCGAACGTCGTCTTCTGGACGTTCGTGATGATCGTTCTGGCGCTCTTGCCGCTGATCGGCGCGTTCATGATCTGGGGGCCGGCCGCGCTCTACCTCGTCGCCGTCGACCAGGTCCTCGCCGGCGTCGCGCTCGCGCTCTACGGGGTCGTCGTCGTGAGCATGATCGACAACTACGCCCGGCCGATCGTGATCGACCGCGAGGCCCACCTCAATCCCGGTGTGATCCTCGTCGGCGTCTTCGGCGGGGTCTACACGCTCGGCTTCACCGGACTGTTCATCGGACCGATCGTCATCGGCGTGCTCGCGGCGACGCTCGCGACGTTCAGGGAGGACTACGACCGGCTGTAGTCGTCCGGGCCCTCCGATTCGTTCGGGCCGTCCGGTTCGCTCGCGACGTGATCGCTCGCGGCCCACGTGCCCTCGTCCGGCTCCTCCGGTTCGGGCTCGTCATCCTCGTCGCCCCGGAACCGGTTCCAGAGGTGGATCGCGAGGCCGCCGAACCCGACGGCGGTGAGGACGAAGGTGAGCAGGCCGACGATCGGGATCACGGCGACGACCGTGATCGCGAGCAGCCCGACGAGGAAGGCCCAGCCGAGGGCGATCCCCTCCCGATCGAGGACGCCCGCGAGGACGAACCCGACCGAGACGGCGACCATCGCCTCCGCGAGCAGGCCGACGACGAAGAGCGCGAGAAAGCCGGGAATCGCGATCAGGAGACCGATCCCGGTGAACGCGACGAGCACGAAGAGGACGATCACCACGAGTATCCCGACGAACAGACCGAGGCCGACCAGTCCGGCGAGCACCGGTGACTCACGGATCTCGCTGTCGACGCTCCGGACGAAGTCGGGTGCCAGGAACACCGTGATCCCACCGACGACGAGGACCATCCCCATGTAGATCGCCGTGCCGATGGCGGTGACCAGGAGGTTCAGTATGGGATCGGCCATCGGGTCGCCCGTCGGCGGCTGGCCCTGCTGGGCGGCGACGGTGCCCGAGAGCGCGAGGAAGAACGCGAGCGATCCGAGGAGGGTGAGTCCACGACGTCTCATATCGGGACGCACACGGATCGGTGAGAAAAAGACTTCGACCGCCCGGTGTTAGGCCGGCTCGTCGAAGTCGAGTTCGTCGAACTCCTCCGGGGAGTGTGCGGCCTCGTCGAGCACCTCGTCGGAGATCACGACGGGACAGCCGACGCGCACCGCGAGCGCGACGGCGTCGGAGGGTCTGGCGTCGAGCACCAGCTTCTTCCGCTCGCCGCCGTGGTACTGCTCGGCGTCGATCTTCGCGTAGAACGTGCCCCCGGAGAGGTCGTCGATTCTCACCCTGTCGATCGCGCCGCCGAACTCGGCGATCATGTCGACGAAGAGGTCGTGGGTGAGCGGGCGCTCGAACGGCACCTCCTCGACGGCGAGCTGGATCGACTGTGCCTGGTCGTAGCTGACGAAGATCGGGAGCAGCTCTCCTCTGGCTTCGAGGACGACGGCCGGCGCTCCCCCACCCTCGTCGTCGACGCTGATCCCGACCCCGCGGATCTCGGCCTCGTGGTCCATACCGGGAGAACGCTCTACAGGGGCAAAAGCGGACGGGGCTGCACGCCCGGGCCGAAGCCTCATCCGACCGGAGCGATTCGGGGCGGGTAGGATGACTACGGCTGCTCGGTCGCGGGGGTTCTGGGGATTCTACCGGGAGTACACCGAGAGCGCCGTCCACACGGCCTCGCTCGTGGCACTCACCGCGCTGGGACTGCTCTCGACCGTCGACCGTTGGTTCATCGTGCTCGCGGTCGCCGCCTACGTCGTGCCGGCGCTCTCGCTCTACCTCGGAAACCGGGTCGCCGCCGGTGACGAGGTCGTCCCCGACGACCGGGTGGAGCGGGAGTCGCCCGGGTCGATCGAGGAACGCGACGCGGGAGCCGAACCCGAGACGGGTGCCGCTGGCGGCGATCGGACGTCCACGGGAGGCGGTTCGGCCCCGTCCGTTCGGGAGCCGGCCGGAGCAGGCGACGACCGGGGGAGGGTCGAGCCGACGGTCGGGCGCGGGGAGGACAGCGAGGACGAGGCCCGACGGACGGGAGCGGCGACCGAGAAGGGAGGAAACGGTCGGGAACGGACCGCCGAGCCGACGGGGGAGACCGGGAGCGACAGCGGCGTCGAAACCGGAGGCGAGGAGGAACGGGTGACGACGGCCGAAGGGGACGAGGGGCGGGCCGAGGAAGGTTTCGAACAGCTCGAGGAGGACGCCCCGGAGCCGGGCTGGCGCGAAGTCGAGACGCCCACGGAGGAGCCGCTGACCGACGCGACCGTCGCCGGCGGGCGCGCGTTCGCCGTGGGGGGTGGTGGTACGCTGCTCGCGCGGACTGACGGGGGGTGGGAGATCGTTCTGGAAGAGGGTCCGACCGGGTGCTCGACGAACCTCACCTCGACCTCCGCGACCGAGGACGGAGAGCGCGTCTGGATGGCCGGCGACGGCGGGGTGCTCGCCTCGTACGACCCGGAGAGCGGGCGGGTGACCGACCGATCCGCGCCGCTCGACATCACGAGTTCGTGGACGGACTGCGCGGCGGTCGGGCCTTCGGGCGAGGAGTCGCTCACGCTGCTCACCGGTTCCGGCGAGGTCGTTCGCGGGACGGTCTCGGGGACCGAAATCGAGTGGGACGAGCCGGTGAAACCCGGGAGCGGGTCGAGCGCAACGGGCGTCACGTTCGCCGAGGGCGTCGGCTACGTCTGTGATTCGAACGCGAGCGTGTTCGAGATTGACGGCGAGAGCTACGAGCGGATCGGCGTCGAGGATGGCGGATCGTTCACTGACCTCTCAGCCGTCGCACCGGGTGAGGTCTCCACCGTCGCCGCCGACGGGTCGGTCCACCGGTACGACGGGACGGCCTGGACCCGGTCGGCCGCGAGCGAGGGCGCGCTCACGGGGATCGATCTCGACGGCGACCGTGGGCTCGCGTGCAGCGACGCGGGAGAGCTCCTCGACCGCGATCCACCGGGGTGGGAGCCGGTGGAGGTCCCGACGGAGGGGGGACTGAACGCGGTCTCGCTCGATCCGACCGGTCCGGACCTCGCGGTCGGCGAGGGCGGGACCGCACTCGAACGCGAAATAAACTCCGCGTGAGCGGGCGCCGGTTGTGACACACTTACGGTCGTGACCGACCAATGGCGAGCCATGTCAGCAGCGACCACCCCAGTGATCGTCGAGGCGCGGCGGACCCCGCTCGGGAAAGAGGACGGCGCGTTCGCCGACGTCAGGAGCGAGGACCTCTCGATCGCGCTC
The DNA here is from genome assembly GCA_007128515.1 of Halococcaceae archaeon. Classification (GTDB taxonomy): domain Archaea; phylum Halobacteriota; class Halobacteria; order Halobacteriales; family Halalkalicoccaceae; genus Natronorarus. The sequence goes on from SKXI01000436.1 coordinate 3,778, forward strand.
GTGAACGAGATCCTCGCGGAGACGGCGCTCTCGGGCGAGGAGGTCGACGACCTGATGTGGGGCTGTGCCCAGCAG
>SKXI01000419.1 GCA_007128515.1 Halococcaceae archaeon
CTGTCCGTTTCACAGGATCGTCGGGGGTTCGCTCCGGTTTCCGCAACGGGTGTGGCTCACTCGTCGTCGACCGGCTCGGTCCCGAAGTGGTTGAACGGCTGTCGGTGAAGCGTCTTGACGACGTCCGTCGCCTCGATCTCGAGGCCGACGTTCGTGAGCCGTGCGCTGATCCGGTCGACCATCCCCGAGTCGGCGCCGACCGCCTCGATGTGGACGTTCGCGGAGCCGGTCAGCATCTCGCGGACCGTCACGACCCCCTCGATCCCCATCGCTTCGGCCACCAGCTCCGCCCGCTCCTCGACCGGGGCACAGCAGATGAACACCATGTGGAGCTGGTAGCCCGCCCGTTCGTAGTCGATCTCGGGGTGATAGCCCCGGAGCACGCCGTCGGACTCGAGGCGGGCGATCCGGTTGCGGACGGTGCTGGCCGAGACGCCGACCGCGTCGGCCATCTCGGCGGTGGTGATCGTCCGGGCGTCCTCCTGGAGTAGGTGGAGGATGGCCCGATCGGTTTCGTCGAGTGCGTCTCGTACCATGGTTGGGATTCCGTGAACGTCGTGGCTCCACCCCCGGTTCGACCCGCCTCGGAACCGGATCGACCGGATCGAACGCTCCGGCCCGTTCGGATCCGATCGACGGCGGGTCGCGGTGAACCCGGGGTGTCGGAGACGGTTCCCCGTCGGATCCCACCCGATATGAATCCGGGGGGTCTCCGGCGGGGTCCCCACGGGCCCCTCGGTCGACGACCGGTGGACAGCGAGGGTTCGAACGGGATCGGACGGACCGATCGGTCGCGGGAGGTGGATACCGTGGCGGGGAAATCCGACACGGTCGGCGACCGACTAGAACCCGAACACCGGCAGGAACCGGAAGGTGAGAAACGCGCCGATCGTCGCGATGATCGGGACGACGTTCTGGAGGACGATCACCCGGGCCGACGCCGACGGGTCGAAGAGATCCGCGGCCGTGGGCATCTCATCGGGCTCTTCTTCCCCGATCGGGGGCATCCGTTCTCCCTCGGTGTCGCCCGCGAGCGCCCCGAACGAGGTGGCCGTCGGCTCGCCGCGCATCGCGTCGGAGACCGTCGTGGTGCGCGATGCGCGGCCCCAGCCGAGGCCGACGATGCTCATCGTCGAGACGATCACGAGCTGGACGGGGATCCCGATCGCCGAGAGCAACGTGACGATCGTCGCGGAGACGACCATCACGATCACCGCCGCGGTGAGGGGGAGCGCGGTGAGGTCGTTGCCCATCGTGTCCAGCGTGCGTCTGGCGATGGTGAACGCGCCGATCGCGACGGCGACGCACGCGACGAGCACGCCCGCGCTCATCGTGAGCGAGCCGCTTCCGACGAGCGGGGCGACCGCGTTCGCGACGTTCGACGCCCCCGAGGAGAAGGCCATGTAACAGCCGATCGCGATGACGACGAACGACCCCGAGAGCTCGCGTCGCGAGGCGCCCTCCGCGAGGTCGATCCTCGGGAGTCGCCCGGAGCGGTCGAGCGATATTAGCCGCTCTCCCTCCGTGTCGATCGCGACCCACTGGTTGATCGTGGGGTAGAAGTACCGCCCGATGACGCCGCTGACCCAGAAGGCGATGACGGGCGCGACGAGCCACCAGGAGACGATCTGACCCATCGTCACCCAGTCGAGCGTCCCGGTCGCGAGGCCGAGACCCGCGATCGCGCCGACGGCGGTCATCGAGGTGGAGGCTGGCACGCCGAAGACGTTGCCGACGAACAGCGCCAGCCCGATGAAAAAGAGGGCGACGATGCCCGTCTCGAGGGTGAGAACCGAGCGCGGAACGAGGTCCTCCCCGAGCGTCTCGACGACGGCGGGGCCGATGATCCAGCCGCCGAGGAAGAAAAAGAGCGACATCAACAGCGCCGCGCCGACCTTCGAGACGACGTTCGCACCGACGCCGGGGCCGAAGGAGACGCCGGTCGTCGCCCCGCCGATGTTGTAGCCGACGAAGACGGCGACCACGACACCGACGGCCAACAGGAGTTCGCTCATGCTCCAGGGAACGGAGCAGTGTGGATTAAACCGTACTATCCCCGGTCAGTCCGCGACGATCGAGACCGTCCCCTCCGAGCGGACGACGACCTCGTAGCCGTCGATGGTGAAGCGGATCCGTTCGACGCCGTCCGAGCCGGGGGCCGAACCGAACAGGGCGTCGAGCGCCTCGGCGTCCACGGTGCGATGAAGCGGCCGTTCCATCGCTTCGGGATCCTGGCCGGTCAGCTCCGCGAACGCCGTTATCAGTGCCGTGCTGGCCGGTTCGTCCCCCTCCGGGTCGAACCTCCACTCCTTCCCGTCTGCGGCCTGTTGGTCACCCCTCCACGGGTCGTCTCCGCTCGTCTCGTCGTCCGACGGTTTCGTTCTCTCGCTCACGGGTGTATCACTACCCCGGATGCGGCACTCGCCGTATATAGCTCTGTTCGCTCCGACGTGTTACGTGAAATACTTTTCCTGGGTACCGCCGGGACCGGGAGGCGGGTACCGGACTGGCCGGTACGGACGGACAGCGGTCCGTATCAGAGCTCGAGACGTTCGACGAGACTGCCCTCCTCGCGGGCGTTGAGCGCGACGATCCGCACGTACTCGTCGAGGCCCGATCCATCCAACTTCGACTTCAGCAGCTCGTCGACCTGGTAGACGCCGGCGGCGTCGGTCATCTCGATCTCGATGTGGACCGGCACCGACTGACCGGCGCTCAGCGAGACGCGTTCGATCGCCTGACTCGACACCGTGTTGATCCCCCGCCCCCCCTTCTCGTACGGGACCCGCGAGCGCCCGCGCTCCATGTCGAGGCCGTCGGCGACGCGGATGACGCCCGCCTCGTAGGTGAGCGGCTCCTCCGCGGAGTGGTGACAGAGGATCGCGTGGAGCACCTCGCCTTTCATCCGGACCGTCTCGGCGACGTCGTAGAACTCGGGGAGGATCCGGTCGAGGACGTCCGCGGCGAGCGGGATCGAGTAGTAGGGGTGTTCGTCGCGGTGGACGACGTGGCCGATGTCGTGGAGCACCGCCGCGAGCCCGATGATCACCGCCTCGTCGGCCTCCGCGAGCCCCTGTTGCTGTGCGCCGTTGAACTCCACCCCGCCGTCTTTCAGCAGGTCGTAGAGACAGAGCGCCCGGTTGCGGACGATCTCGATGTGTTTCCTCCCGTGGTCGTTGTACCCCTTTCGCAGGACTGGGTTGACGTTCTGTGCCTCGAGGTAGGTGTCGATCTCCTCGTCGGCGTCGACGAACGCGAGTACCTCGTTCAGCCGCTCGTCGGGAAAGGCGTGTTCGGCCTCGGGGTCGTAGTACCGACCGTTCCCGGAGGAGTCGCTCATAGGGGCCAGTGCCCGCCGACCGGCAAAAGTTTGCTGTGTGAGGCGACCGCAGTGGTGAGGTGTCGTCGTACCGTGGGCGATCGACCACCCGGCGAACGAGGCGGGCGACCGACCACAGGACTCCAACGGGCGGGGGACGGGCCCCACACCCCCTCGGCCCACCGGCCGCCCGGTCCGATTGGGCCGGAAGACGTCCTCCGGGCCGGATACGACCGTGCGGGTCGGGGAGTCACGTGGTGGCGGCCTCCCACCTCCTGTACGCCGGCAAGCGGCTGGGGGCCTCTTCCCCATCCCGGAGTCGACTCGTCCGCGGTGTCCGTCCGTCAGTTCACCCGGCCCGGGAGGCGGGGTTCCGACGCTCTCGAGCTCGAGGGGGTCGAATTTCCGCCTCAGACGAGCTGCTGTACGTTCGTACCGGACGGACCGGTGCCCGTCTCTCGGTCCGGGCGGTAGACCGCTACAGCAGTCCGTATCAGAACGCCGTCTCGATCGCCGCGTCCAGCAC
>SKXI01000220.1 GCA_007128515.1 Halococcaceae archaeon
ATCGCCTGTCCGGTCGACCGGGCGAGTTTCGGGATCTTGTTCGCGCCGAACAGCAGGATCGCGATCAACACGATCACGGCCAGTTCGATCCCCCCCGGGAAACCCGGGAACAGCGGCAGGGTTTCTAGCGTCATTGCTACCTCAGCGTAACCCGGTCGCGATTATAGGCTTTTTGCATCCGTGGGTCGGCCTGCACACGCCTTCTCGCGTCCTGCAACCCGACAACTGCGGCGTGTTCTCGGCACTCGACTGACCCTTGAACCGGCCGCCACTCGATCCGGGGCCGCTCGGATCGGACCGATCGGGCGGCTCGAACCCGCGCTGTATAAACCCTTATCTACCCGCCCTCGGCTCTCTGTAGGTATGAGCGTGACCGTGACGCTGCCCGACGGCTCGACGCTCGAGGTCGAACCCGGGGCCACCGTCGAGGACGTGGCCTACGAGATCGGACCCGGCCTCGGTCGCGACACCGTCGCGGGCAAACTCGACGGCGAGCTGGTGGCGCGAGAACAGCCGATCGAGCGCGACGTCGAGATCGAGATCGTCACCGAGGACGCCGACGAGTACACGGACGCGCTGCGTCACACCGCCGCCCACGTCTTCGCCCAGGCGCTGTTGCGACTCCACCCCGAGGCGAAACTCGCCATCGGCCCGTGGACCGACCAGGGCTTTTACTACGACGTTCACGGCGTCGACCTCGACGAGTCCGATCTCGAGGCGATCGAGGCCGAAGCCCACGAGATCATCGAGGCGGACCTCCCCGTCGAGCGCGTCGAGCTCTCCAGGGAGGAGGCGATCACCCACTACCACGACGAGGGAAACCCGTTCAAGCTCGACATCCTAGACGACGAGGCGGCCGGCGACGACCCGATCAGCTTCTACGAGCAAGGCGAGTTCCGCGACCTCTGTCGGGGCCCGCACGTCGCCTCGACGGGCGAGATCGGCGGGTTCGCGCTGCTGGAGATGAGCGCGGCCTACTGGCGCGGCGACGAGGACAACGAGTCGCTCACGCGGGTCTACGGCACCGCGTTCCCGACCGAGGAGGAACTCGAGGAGTACCTCGAACGCCGCGAGGAGGCCAAAGAGCGCGACCACAGAAAGATCGGCCGCGAGATGGACCTCTTTTCGGTACCGGGTCACTCGCCGGGCTGTGTTCACTTCCACCCGAACGGGATGCGGATCCGCCGGGAGCTGGAGGAGTACATCAGGGTCAAGAACGACGACCTGGGCTACGAGGAGGTCCGCACGCCCGAACTCAACAAGGCCGAACTCTGGAAGCCGACGGGTCACTACGACGCGTTCAAGGAGGACGACGAGATGTTCGCCTGGCACCAGGCGAGCGCCGGCGGTGAGGGCGACGACGCCACCGAGTACGGCCTGAAGCCGATGAACTGCGCGAACCACGCCTACATCTACGACCGGCAGGTCCGCTCCTACCGGGACCTCCCGGTCAGGTTCTCCGAGTTCGGCAACGTCTACCGCAACGAGCAGTCCGGCGAGCTCTCGGGGCTCCTCAGAGTGCGAGGTATGACCCAGGACGACGGCCACGCGTTCATCCGCGAGGACCAGGTCCAGGCGGAGATCTCACGAACCCTCGAGGTGATCGAAGAGATCTACGGCGAGTTCGACTTCGAGGTGATCTACAAGCTGGAGACGAAGGGCGAACACGCCGTCGGCAGCGACGAGATCTGGAGCCGGGCGACCGAGTCGCTCGGCGACGCGCTGGAGGAGGCGGGACTGGAGTACGAACTCGAGGAGGGCGAAGCCGCCTTCTACGGCCCGAAGATCGGGCTCGACGCCCGCGACGTGATCGGTCGGGAGTGGACCGTCGGCACCGTCCAGCTCGACTTCAACATCCCCGAACGACTCGACCTGACGTACGTGGGGCGGGACAACGAGGAACACCGCCCGGTGATGGTCCACCGCGCGCTGCTCGGCAGCATGGAACGGTTCATGGGCGTGCTGATCGAGCAGTTCGCGGGCGACTTCCCCACCTGGCTCGCGCCCGAACAGGTCCGCATCCTCACGGTGAGCGACGACACCCTCGAGTACGCCCACGAGGTCGCCGACCTATTGGGAGAGTTCCGCGTCGAGATCGAAGAGCGCTCGTGGACGCTCGGGAAGAAGATCCAGACCGCCCACGACGATCGGGTACCGTACATGCTGATCCTCGGCGGGAACGAGGTCGAAGCCGGGACGCTCTCGGTGCGCGATCGGTTCGAACGGGAGGCCGGAGACGTCGACCCCGGGGCCTTTCGGGCTCACCTCGAACGTGAGGTCGACGAGAAGCGCGTGCGGCCCGATTTCCTCGCGGAGTAGAGGGGGGCACTTATTCTCCTTCGTTCCGTACGCACCTGCTATGAGTGACGCGGACGAGATCGACGCGATCAGGCAACGGAAGCGAGAGGAGCTGCTCTCGCAGGCGGAGGGCGAGAGCACGGACGGGGGTGGCAGTGTGGAGACGCCGACGGAGCCGATCGAGATTCGAGGGAAGGAGGAGTTCTCGGCGGTGATCGCCGACCACGACGTCGTGCTCGTGGACTTTCACGCCGAGTGGTGCGGGCCGTGTCAGATGCTCGCGCCGGTGGTGAAAGCCGTCGCGGCCGGCTCCCCCGCGGCCGTCGCGAAGGTCGACATCGACCGCAACCGCCAGATCGCCATGGAGTACGGCGTCAGGAGCGTCCCGACCCTGTTGCTCTTCGCCGACGGTGAACAGGTCGAACGCCTCGTCGGGATGCAGGACCGAACCGTGCTCGACGAGCTGATAACCCGACACGCGAACTGATACGGTCTGCTGTACCGATGTACCGGCCCACCGGCGACCGTCCTGCGGTCGCGCCGATACTGGGGTACAGCAGTCCGTATGAGGCGGACGGTCCTGCGGTACCTGCCTCGTAGTACCCGATCAGCGTCCGGGAGACGACGTCGATCCGTACGGGCCGACGACAACGTTTATACGCCGACATCCGAACCCGGGAGTATGGGTCCCGAACCCGAATTCGGTGACCGGATCGCCCGCGAGCGGGCAGCGAGCGTCGACGGGGTCGGCTTTTTCACCTAGCTGCGGGCGACGGATCGCGAGCGGGGTGCTCGCGTGAAATCGCCCGCAGAGTCCGGAACCGCTAAGCGACTGCTCCGAAACGATACCGACAATGAAACTACCAGCGACACAGGTCGCCGTCCTCGAGGCGGCGAGCGCGGAGGAGTACAGGGAGGTAGACGCGATAGCGAGGGAGGTCGGCGAGAAGCCCGAGACGGTCACGGGAGCGGCGTTCGCGCTCGAAGAGGCGGGGCTGCTCTCGATCGAGGAGGAGACCGAGGAGACGCTCGCGCTCACCGAGGAGGGCGAGGCGTACGTCGAGGACGGCCTCCCCGAACGACGGCTCTACGAGGCCGCACTCGACCTCGGTGCCGAGGACGCTCCCGTACCGATGGGCGAGGTCATCGGTCGGTCCGGTCTCGACGGCCGCGAGGTGGACATCGCGCTCTCGAACTTCGCCCGGAAGGGGCTGGGCGAGATCGACTCCGGAGCGCTCTCCGCGACGCCCGACGCCGGCGAGGACGAGGAGGCGACCGCGCTCTCGACGCTGGCTTCGGGCGGCTGCCTCGGGGACGGGGCGACCGTCGACGCGCTCTCCCGCCGCGACCTGATCGCGCGGACCGAACGGACCGTCCGATCCGTGAAGCTCACCGACGAGGGCGTCACCGCGCTGATGGAGGGGATCGAGACACGGGACAGCGTGGACACGATCACCTCGGAGTTACTCACGGGCGAGGCTGCAGCCGCCGACGACTGGGAGGACGTCGAGTTCTCGCCGTACAACGTCGAAGCGGAGGCCGC
>SKXI01000053.1 GCA_007128515.1 Halococcaceae archaeon
CAACCCGGCGAAGACCGGGAAGGCGGGCTCGAAACGCGAGTTCGAGCGCGTCTTCCACATGAAGCGGCCGGACTTCTCGGGCTTCGAGTACTCGACGATCCTCTGTCTCGACAACCCGGACAGGGAGTTCCACCCGCAGGGGGCGTCCGTGATCCCCGGGAGCTTCGAGGTTCCGGAGCCGGATCCGGAGCGCGAGGGCGAGGTGATCGAACACGACCTCGAACTCGACGAGGAGTGGTTCCGCGTCGAGGTGACCGACCACGACGTGCTCGACGAGGGCGTCGACATCACCGGGCACGAGGTGATCGTCTGCGTCGGTCGCGGGATCGGCGACGACCCCACGAAGGGGATCGAACTCGCGCTCGACCTCGTCGACCAGTTCGAGGACGCCGCGCTCGGGCTCACGAGAGGGATCGTCACCGCCTCCTACCAGGTCGACGGCCACGTCGAACAGTACGTCAGTGAGGAACGCCAGATCGGCGAGACGGGCGTCGTCGTCGAACCGGAGCTCTACATCGCCGCGGGCGTCTCGGGGGCGGTCCAGCACAAGGTCGGGATGGACGAGTCCGAGACGATCGTCTCGATCAACACCGACGACGACGCGCGGATCAGGGACTTCTCCGACTACTACATCCAGGGCGACCTCTTCGAGGTGCTCCCGAGGTTGACGGAAGCGATGAAGAGCGGGGAGATCGAGCTCGCGGCCGCCCCCACGGGGGGTGACGACTGAATGGCGAGTGCGGAACGCGACCCCGAGGGCGCGGCCGCGGAGGCGGCCGAGTGGGGCGAGACGACCGACGTCGGGGACGGTACCGAGCACGAACACTACGAGGCGGTCGTCGTCGGCTGCGGGCCCGGCGGGGCGGCAGCGGCGGCGGCGCTCGCCCGCAACGGCGTCGAGACGCTCGTGGTCGAACGCGGCGTCGAGGCCGGCTCGAAGAACGTCTCGGGTGGCTTGCTCTACGCGGAGGAGTCGGCACCCTACACGATCGACGGGCTCTTCCCCGGCTTCCGGGAGGAGGCCGCCGAACGCCCGATCACGGAGTACTACATCCACAACGTGGCGGGGGAGAAGGTCGCGACGTTCGACCTCACCGGCCTCCACGAACACGACACGGAGTGGTCGGACGCCGTCCTTCGGAGGAAGATGGACGCCTGGCTCGAGGACCGTGTCCACGAGCAGACGAGGGAGACCGGCGGCGGCGTGCTCAGCGGGGTGCGTGCGAACGGCCTGCTCAGGGAAGAGGGTGAGATCGTCGGCGTCACCTTCGACGAACTCGATCCCGTCACCGCGGACCTGATCGTCGCCGCCGACGGCGTCAACTCCGAACTCGCCCGCGACGCGGGGTTGATGGACTGGGAGAGCCCCGAAGACTGGTTCCAGGGGGTGAAAGCCGTCGTCGAGATGGAGCCCGATACCGTGAACGAGCGGTTCGACATCGGTGAGAACGAGGGCGTCGCTCACCTCGTCTCTGGCGACCTCTTCGAGGGCGTCCGCGGCGGCGGGTTCCTCTACACGAACCGGGAATCGCTCTCGATCGGGACCGTGTTTCACCTCGACAGCCTCGCCGCAGAGCGCGCGGAGCCACACCAACTGCTCGACGCGCTGCTCACGCACCCGCTGCTCGACCAGTGGTTCCAGGGCGAGTACGACGAACGCGAGTACTCGGCGAAGCTGGTACCCGACTCGAAGAAGGTGGCCCACCCCGAGCCCCACCGCGGCCGACTCGTCGCGGTCGGCGACGCCGCCGGCCAGATGCAGGCCCAGGGGCCGATCATCAAGGGGATGAACCACGCGGTGACGGCGGGCGCGCTCGCGGCGGAGGCGTTCGTCGAGGCGCGCACGCGGGGCGAACCCCACCGAGCCGGCGAGTACTACGCCGAAAAGCTCCGGGACGAGGGCGTGATGGCGAAGCTCCGTCCGCGTGGCTACCGGGCAACCGCCGCGGTCGGCGAGCGCGGACCCGCCGAGCGAGCCGCCGACCGCGTCGTCGCCTCGCGAGTGGGCCGGAAGGCGCTCTCGACGATCGGCGGCCGGCTCGAACGGCTCTACAGTTCGCCCACGCTCTCGGCGATCGTCCCGGACACCCGCACGCCGTACGTGACGATGCCGACGGTGATCGCCGAGGAGATCGGCGAGCGGGTCACTGCAGAGAGCGAGATCGAACCGCCGTCGCTCGAGGAGCGCATCGGCGACCTGACCTACGACACCGACATCGGCAACCCGCACATCGAACTGCTCGACAACTCCTGGGAGGCGAGCGGGACCGCCGTCACCGCCTGCCCGGTGAGCGCGATGGAGTTCGGCGGAGGTTGCTATCGCGAGGAGGTGGTCCAGACGAACGGGAGCGAGGAACGGCTCGTCAGCCTCGACACCCAGCCGTGTGTCGAGTGTGGCACCTGTGCCGTGATCGCAGACACCCACTGGGAACACCCGCGTGGCGGGAAGGGCGTGGAGTTCAAGCAGGGCTGATGGAGGAGTGGGTCGCCCGGGAGGTCGGGGAGCTCGTCTCTCGTGCCGAGGCGGACCGGGAGGCGTTCGATCCGCCCGACGATCCGCCGGAGGTCGAAAAGGCGCTCAGCTACCTGCGCGAAGGGGCGGGCCAGGCGATCTGGCTCTACGTCGAGGGCCGAACCGGCGGGCGCTACACCGAGTTCTCCCCGGAGGCGTTCTCCCGACTCGAGGGGGCGATGAACGAGTGGTTCTCGCTCTACACCGCCTGTTACGGGGTCGAGACCGACCCGGAGGTGTCGATCAGGACCGCCGCGGAGGCGCTGATCGAGACGGAGAACGTCCACGACACGGCCCGGATCCTCACCGGGGTGCCGCGGAGCGACAACGACTAAATAGCCTGGTACGGTATACCAGCCCATGTCAGGGAGAGAGAGCCTCCGCTTCGGCCACGAGGACAGGAAACGGATCTACCAGTACGTCGAGCGCCGCGGCTCGGCAACGCTCGGCGAACTCGAGCGCGAACTGGGGATCGATCCCGGCGGACTGCGCCACCACGTCGCGATCCTCAAACGCGACGGCCGGATCGAGGCCGACGAGAGCGGGAGCTTCCGCGTCTCGCTCGACGGCGGCGAACGCGAGGAACACCGGGCCGAGGACGTCGAGTTCGCGATCCGACCCGCCCGTCAGGAGGACCTGGCTGGGATCGTCGGCGCGATCCGCCAGGTCGCGGAGGCGGGCACGTACATCGTCGCCGAGACGGTCGCCGACGAGATCGACCACCAGGACGCGCTGCTCAGACACAACGAGATCGAGTCGCGGATGTTCTTCGTCGCGACGGTCGGCGAGGAGGTCGTCGGCTGGGTCCACATCCACGGCTCGGAACTCGAGAAACTGAGTCACACCGCCGAACTCACCGTCGGGGTCATCGACGAGTACCGGGGAAGGGGGATCGGGAGTCACCTGCTCAACCGGGGACTCGGCTGGGCCGCCTCCCAGGGGTACGAGCGGGTCTACCAGAGCGTGCCGGCGACGAACGAGGAGGCGATCGCGTTCCTCGAAGAACAGGGCTGGGAGACCGAGGCGGTCCGCGAGGACCACTACAAGATCAACGGCCACTACACCGACGAGGTGATGATGGCGATTCGGCTGCCCTGACCGTCGGCGTCGACGGTTCGACGGCGTCGACCGATCATCGGTCCCGCCCGCTTCGTTCCGCGGTGTCGGAACCGTTCGCTCGAACCCTCCTCCGGGCGAACACGTACGCCTCGCGAGCGACGGGCATCCCGTCGTAGATCCACAGCAGCACGGCCACGAGCACCATCCCGACCAGAACGAGGACGTAGGGCGACGGCTCGGGATCGAGGATCGCTCGCGCGTA
>SKXI01000145.1 GCA_007128515.1 Halococcaceae archaeon
GAGCGTTGGACGAGGGGCTCCGCGAACTCAGGGTGAAGGTCGCGATACAGCGATACCAGTCGGGGGAGGTGTCGGTAAACGAAGCCGCCCGTGTCGCCGGGGTGAGCATCGCGGAGTGGCTCGAGATCGCCAGGGAGCGGAATCTGACTCACCAGCTCACCCCCGACGACCTCGAACACGACGCCGAATCCGCGTCCGACCTCTGATGGACGTCTACGTCGACGCGACGCCGCTCATCGCACTCGGTACTGTCGGCGAACTGGACCTCCCCACGACCTTCGACGGGCGACTCGTCGCCCCCGAAGCAGTGCTGAGGGAGGTGACCACCGAGCCCGCACGGACGAACGTCGAGCGGTTCTGCGAGCGGGAGGACGTCCTCGTTCGGCCGGTTTCGAGCGCAATGGGGGTCGAGCATGCGAAAGAGCTCCTCGGTGAGGAAGGGGTAAACGGGGACGTCCAGATTATCGCCGACGTTCTCGTATCCACCGCATTCCCGGTGGGATCGATCGGCGTCGTCTCGGACGAGCGACGAGTGCGAACGGTAGCAGACGGTCTCGGAGCGACCGTGACCGGAACGGTCGGCGTGATCGTTCGGGCTGTCGAGTCCGGACTGGATGAACGGGAGGCGAAAGAACTCGTCAGACGGATCGATAGTCACGGACTACACATGACCGGAGAGCTCCGCGAGAGGGCGTACGAACTGATCGAGGCGGCGGCCGAGCGACGATCCGATCGATAGGGGTGGACGGGAGAGAACCGGCTCCGTGAGAATTAAGAGAGCAGAGAGGCCGTTGTCTACGGACTCAGGCGCTGTCTGTCCCGCGGACCCCCACGCGACCGTTACGGCGAAAGCCGGTCCTGCGAGACTCGCTTCGCTCGCCTCGCTGGCTCCCAACGACCTCGTCCTACGGACTCAGTCGTTGGCGGTCTCGTGGGAAGAGAACGGCCTCGCGGATGTTCTCCAGCCCGAGCATCGTCATCACGAGCCGTTCGACGCCGTACGCCCAGCCCGCGTGCGGCGGCATCCCGTACTTGAACATCTCGGTGTAGTAATCGAACTGCGCGGGGTCGAGTCCCTGCTGTTCGAAGCCGGCGACCAGTTCCTCGTAGCGGTGTTCGCGCTGGCCGCCCGAGACGAGCTCCATCCGTGGGTGCATCAGGTCGAAGCCCTTCGAGAGGTCGGGGTCGTCGTCGTAGTCCTGGATGTAGAACGGCTTGACCTCGCTCGGCCAGTCGGTGACGAAGTAGTGCCCCCCGACGTCCTCGCCGAGCGCCCGCTCGGCCTCGGTCGAGAGGTCGTCGCCCCAGACCAGCTGAACGTCGAGCGCGCCGGTCGCGTTGACCCGCTCGATCGCCTCCTCGTAGGTCAGGCGGGGTAACTCCTCGTCCGGTACCGAGAACTCCTCGGCGAGCCCGAGCGTCTCGAGCTGTGACCCGCAGCTCTCCGCGACACCCTGGTAGGCCGCCTTCAGCGTGCCCTCGCAGACGTCCATCGCCTCGTGGTGGTCGACGAACGCCGACTCGAAGTCGATCATCGTCGCCTCGTTCAGGTGCCGGGGCGTGTTGTGCTCCTCTGCCCTGAATATCGGCCCGATCTCGAAGACTCGCTCCAGGCCGCTGCCGACCATCAGCTGTTTGAACAGCTGGGGAGACTGGTTCATGAACGCCTCCTCGCCGAAGTACGTGATCGGGAACAGTTCGGTGCCGCCCTCGGTACCCGTGGCGACGATCTTCGGCGTGTTGATCTCCGTACAGCCGACCGAGCGGAAGAACTCTCGCACCGCCTGGAGCACCTCCCCGCGGACCTCGAAGACCGCCTTCGTCTCCTCGCGGCGGACGTCCAGCGTGCGGTTGTCGAGGCGCGTGGAGAGTTCGGCGTCGACCTTCCCGGAGGGATCGAGCGGGAGGCTCGGCTCCGCCGCGGCGAGCACCTCGACCGTCTCGGGGGTGACCTCGACGCCGGTCGGGGCGCGCGGCTCCTCCTCGACGAGTCCGGTGACCGAGATGACGCTCTCCCTGGCGACGCCGAGGCCGGTCTCGACGAGGTCGTCGTCCATCTCCTCCTTCTCGAACTTGACCTGGATCTTCCCGGTCTTGTCCCGGAGAATCAGGAAGGCGATCCCGCCGAGGTCGCGGACCTCGTGGACCCAGCCGGCGACGGTGACCGACTCGCCGGGAGCGGCGTCGGCCGTATAGGTTCGATTCTGCATACCTGCGGTTTCGCCGAGTCGCACGTAAACGCTGTCATTCCGGTCCCGATCGATTGGGAATGGCGTCTCGAACGGGCGTACTACTTATGTTACCGCACACGGACGTGTGCATATGGGGACGAAGACGATCCGACTTGACGACGAGGCGTACGAGACACTCGCCAGCCGGAAGCGAGAGGGAGAGAGCTTCTCCGATGTCGTGAAACGGATCGTAGGGGAGCGCTCGTTGACCGAGGTCGCGGGGATCTGGGAGGGGGAGGTCGACGACGTTCGCGGAGCGGTCGAGAGGCGACGGACCCGTCGCGATAGCGAGCTGGAAAGCGTAGCTAAACGTCTCGAATGATCCTCGACACGGCGTTCGTCATCGACGTCTGGGACGGTGATGAAGGCGCGCTCGACTGTCTCGACGACCTCGAACGTCGCGGGCTGCCACAGCGACTCTCCGCGATGACCGTCTTCGAACTCCACTACGGAGTTGGTCGGTCGGGAAAGCCCGAACGGGAACGACGTCGGGTTCTCGATGTCGTCGACTCGAAACCGATCGTCGCCGCGGATCGAGCCGTGATGGCCAAGGCCGGGTCGTTGCACGCTACCCTCGAAAACGATGGGAAGCCGATCGGCGAGAGTGACTGCATCATCGCTGCGAGCGCACTCGTCGTAGAAGAGTCGGTCGTAACACGAAACGTCGGTCACTTCGAGCGGGTTGGGGACCTCGACGTGCACCCATACTGATCTACGCCTCTTTCGCGGCGTCGACCGTCTCCGCGACCACGTCGGCACCCCGGTCGTGGAGCAGGTTGCCGACGACGATCACGTCGGCGCGTTCGGCCATCGTGTACGCCGAGTCGTAGTCGGTGATCCCCCCGCCGTAGAACAGGACGGACTCGTCGAGCGCCTCCTGCGCCGCGGCGACGACCGCCGGATCGCCGAACGTTCCCGAATACTCCACGTAGACGATCTCCTGGTGGAGCATCCGTTCTGCGACCGCGGCGTAGGCGGCGACGTCCTCGGCCGACTGCTCGCAGTCGGCCTCGGTGAGCGCGGCGACGCTCGCCTCCGGATTCAGCACGATGTACGCCTCGGTGTTGGTCTTCTCCCAGTCGAGGCTCCCTTCCATCCGGATCCACTCCTTGTGCGCGCCGACGACCCAGAAGATGTCGCCCGCGTTCAGCACGATCGGGACGAGGTAGCCGTCGAGCGCATCGTCGTCGACGACCACCGCGGGGTTGCTCGGCTCCTGGTAGAGCGGGAGGTCGTACTTCTTGCAGGCGTCGATGATCCGCCGTGTGTTGTCCGCGGTCACGTCGAGCGTGCCGCCGATCTCGATCGCGTCGGTGCCGGTCCGGCAGACGTCCTCGAAGGTGTCTCCGGGCGCCAGCTCCTTGTCCGGATCGACCTTCACGATGTGATCCCAGTCGTCCCACGGCGCGCTCATTAGCCACCCAATCCCGAAGGGCGCGTAAAACCCTTCTGATGGTGTCTGTCGTCACTCCTCGACAGACAGCTCGGCCAGCACCGGCAGGTGATCGGACGGGTAGCCCCCGTCGTACCGATCGGAACAGACCCCGTGCTGGACGACCGGGAGTCCCCCGCTCGCGAACACGTGGTCGATCTTCC
>SKXI01000071.1 GCA_007128515.1 Halococcaceae archaeon
CGAGATCCGGAGCGGTCCGCCTATCGAAACCCGATCAGTCCTCGCCCTCGATGATCTCGATCGCCCGTTCGGCGAGTTTCGGGACCTGCGTCTCCATCCCAGGGTAGAGCGGGTCGTCGCTGTCGCCGTTGAGATACCTGGCGTAGAACATCTCCCCCAGGCCGGCCATCTTGTAGACCGCGAGCGTCCGGTAGAACCGGTCGTGATCGAAGGCGTAGCCGGTGGTCGCCTCGTACCGCTCGACGAGGTCGTCCCTCGTCGGGTAGCCCTCCCTGGCCATGAACGTCGGGTAGAGCTCCGGGATCGCCGGCGGCGGGTCCGCCGGATCGTGCCAGAACGAGAGCGTCCAGCCGAGGTCGGTGAACGGATCGCCGAGCGCCGCGAGCTCCCAGTCCATCACGCCCGCGATCTCCGGCGGCGTCCCGGGACCGAAGAGCACGTTGTCGAGCTTGTAGTCGCCGTGGACGAGCGTGTGCGGGTACTCCCCGGGGACGTTCGCCTCCAGCCACTCGCCGACCCGGTCGAGTTCCGGGACCTCGCGCTCCTCGGCCGTCGTCCCCGCGGCCCAGTCGATCTGTTTCCCCCAGCGCTCGACCTGGCGCTCGGTGAACCCCTCCGGTCGGCCGAAGTCGGTCAGGCCGACGACGTCGAGGTCGACCGAGTGGATCGCGGCGAGCGTCTCTACCAGTTCGGAGCCGATCCGGTCGCGGTGCTCGGGAGCGGCGAACCGCTCGGCCTCCTCGCCCCGGATCACGTCGCCTGCGAGCCGCTCCATCAGGTAGAACTCGCCGCCGATCACCGACTCGTCCTCGCAGGCGAGGACCGTTTCGGGGAGCGGGACGTCCGTGTCCTGGAGCGCGTCCATCACACGGTACTCCCGGAGGACGTCGTGGGCGGTGTCGGCAGTCTCGCCCGGTGGCGGTCGTCTGAGCACGAGCTCTCGCTCGCCCCAGGTGAGAAAGAGCGTCTCGTTGGAGTGGCCCTCGGGGTGGCGCTCGAACGCGAACCGTTCCGCATCTCCGAGTTCGGACTCCAGGTAGGATCGGAGCGCCTCCGCGTCGACCAGCCGGTCGAGGTACGAGCGGTCGCTCACGGGCCGGTCACCCCTCGACACGGCAGGCAGATCCCTAACATTGTTAAGCACATCGGAGTGTGGGTACGAAAGCGTACGGGTTCGGTGCCCGCTGAACGGATATCGGGGATACGCTTTTACCATCGTTGTCGGTGGGTAGCACATGGAGTACCACGATTCGGAGCGGGCGGGCGAGCTCGCGGCGGAGATTCAGACGTTCGTCGACGAGGTCGTCCTCCCGGTCGAGCGCGAGTGGCTCGGGAACGGGCCGGTCGAGGGAAGCGTGATCGGCGATCTCAGGGAGGAGGCGCGCGAGCGTGGGATCTACGGCCCACAGCTCCCCGAGGAGTACGGCGGGCTCGGCTTCGGGTTTCGGGACCTCCTCCCGACGTTCGAACAGGCGGGCCGAAGCCTGCTCGCGCAGGCCGCCCTCCGGGTCGACGCCCCCGACGAGGGGAACATGCACCTGCTCGAACTCGTCGGGACCGAGGAGCAGAAAGGCCGGTGGCTCCGACCGCTCGCGGAGGCCGAGAGCAGGTCGGCGTTCTCGGTGACCGAACCGATGCAGGGCGGTGGGTCCGACCCGAAGATGCTGCGGACCGAGGCGAGACAGGAGGGCGACGAGTGGGTGATCGACGGCCACAAGTGGTGGACGACGCAGGGAAGCGAGGCCGACGTGCTGATCGTCTTCGCCCGTACGGACCACGACGCTCACCCATACGAGGGCTGCTCGACGTTTCTCGTGCCGGCAGACGCCGACGGGGTGGAGATCGTCCGCGACATCCCCCACGTCGGGGAGACGTTGTTGGGAACGAGCCACGCCGAGATCACGTATGACGGGGTTCGAGTCCCCAGGGAGAACGTCCTCGGCGAGCTTCACGACGGGTTCGGGCTGGTCCAGCGCCGGCTCGGCCCCGCTCGGCTCACCCACTGCATGCGCTACTCGGGGATGGCCGAACGCGCCCTGGAGGTGGCGAAGGCGTACGCGAGCGAACGCGAGGCGTTCGGCGAACCGCTCTCGGAGAAGCAGTCCGCGCGGTTCGCGGTCGCCGAGGCAGAGACCCAGTTACACGCGGTCCGGACGATGGTGCGCCACGCCGCCCGGGAGATAGAGGGTGGTAGCGAGGCACGGATCGAGGTGGCGATGTGCAAGTCCTACGCGGCGGAGGCGGTACAGGAAGCGATCGACACCGCCGTCCAGCTCTGCGGTGGTGCGGGGATCTCGCGGGATTTGCCCCTTGGGGACTTCTACGAGTCGGTCAGGCAGTTCCGGATCATCGACGGTGCCGACGAGGTCCACAAGCGCTCGATCGCCCGTGAGGCGTTCTCCGAGGTGGAGACGAGCGAACTCGACGGCCTCGTTCGGTACGGCGATCCGAGCGGGTGAATCCGTCGACACGGCGAAGCGAGCTGGTGAGTTTCCCGGAGGACGGAGCCTGCGAGGGTCACCGATCGCGAACGAGGTTGAGGCTGTCGAACAGCTCCGGATCCGTCCCGAACTTGAGCACGTTCGTGACGACCGAGTTCCGGAGGTTGTTCACGAGCCGGCCGTGTTCCTTGTAGAACTCGTGGATCCACCGCGACTCCTGCTCTCGGTTCTCGAACATCATGATCGTCTTCCACTGGTACTCGCCGTCCGAGAGGAAGTACATGAACGTGTGTTCGTCCCCGCGGATCTCCTCCATGGCGACCCGCCAGGACTCGGCGAAGTGTTCGGGGTCGAACTGGAACTCGAACAGCGAGAAGAGCAGGTACTCCTCGTTCGGGATGATCGCCTCGCGGAAGACGCCGTCGCGGCGCATCTTCCGGATCGACTCGCTGATCGTGACGTGAGAGACCTCGATGCCGTGGTCGTCGGCGAGGATGGCCCGGAGGTCTCGCGAGGAGAGCTGTGGATCTCGCGTGAGCTCTTTGAGGATTATCACGTCGCGCTCTTTGAACTCCCAGTCGGGGATCGGTTTGCTCTCGGTCATCTAGGAGAATCGAGCGTCACGGACGACAAGTAACCATCGGGGCGATCAGCCCGGAGAGAGGTCGACCGTGTCGCTCGTCGCTTCAGTTCCGTCCGGTTCGGCGTACCCGCAGCTCGCGGGAGAGACGACCAGAGACCGACGGTTCTGGACGGCGAGGGGCCTCGAGAGAGCCGTCCCGGTCGTGGCGACGTCGTCGACTTCGGTCTCGGTGTGGCCGACGTTCGAACGGTCTTCTCCTCCGGAGCAGTCATGTCTCCCTTCCGATATGGTGTCGGATTTCGTCGTGATCTGGACGTATCGATCCGGGGGTCGGTCCGGTTACCCTCGTCGTTCCACCGTCCCTGTCGATGCGCTCGTTCTCACCGCGCTCGTCCCCGACGAGACGACGAACCTGAAAGGAAGCGAGAGCGAACGCCGGGCGGGACGCTCGGAAGCGGGGTGGTCTCGACCGCACGCGGACGAAGATCGGTGACGAGCCGGTGAGAAACGAACGAGCGAACGATCGCGGCTTTAGGCCTCGCTCTCCTCGCGGACGAACGACTCCAGCTCCTGGCCGGTCACGTCGACGCCCTGTCGGGCGAAGAAGGCGGCGACGTTCTCGCAGTCCCGGGTGAGGAACTCGTCCGACCGGGGGTGGTGAACGGTGACGGCCTGACCCATGTCGAGGACGACGAGCTGGTCCTCGTGGACGACGACGTTGTACTCCGAGAGGTCGCCGTGGACGATCCCCGCGCCGTAGAGCCTGCGCATGTACTCCCGCAACACCTCGTAGGCGA
>SKXI01000269.1 GCA_007128515.1 Halococcaceae archaeon
ATCGCGGACAACAAGTACTACGCCTCGCCGCTCTTTCACCTGCTGATCGTCGGCACGTCGCTGCTCGCGGACCTCTCGATACGGAGCGCCGCACACTTCTCGGTCGGGCTGGCGATGGTCCTCGCGGTCCCGTTCGTCTACCTCGCCGCCCGTCTGTTCGTCTCCCCCCGGTGGAGCCTGCTCGCCACGGCGGTCTACGCGATCAGCGGCTACACCGTCGAGTGGGGGATCCACCTCATCCCGACGACGCTCGGACTGGTGTTCTTCCTCGCGATCCTCTACCTGCTCTGTCGGTTGCTCTACGTCGACACCGGGCTCCACACGTTCACCCTCCTGCTCGTGCTGAGCGTCGCGACGATCCTCACCCACCAGATCTCCTCGTTCATCGTGCTCGTGATGACCGGCGCGGGGCTGCTCGCTCACCTCGCGCTCCAGTTCGACCTGCTCGCGCCGCGCCGGGAGCTGAGCCGGGTCCGCTCGAACGCCCAGGACTCGGCGAACCTGACGGGACTGCTCGCGTTCGATCTGGGCTTCATCACGTTCATGTGGTCGCTCACCCCGCACTACGGCTCGACGTTCCTGGAGATCATGTTCAGTTTCTTCTACACGACGATCTCCGAGACCGAGGGGATCTTCGACCCGGTGAGCGGGCGCGTCGATCCGGACGCCCCACCACTGGAGACGCCGCTCATGGCGGAGGTCGTGAACTACGTCGACGCGATCGCCTTCCTCGTTCCGTTCTTCCTCACCGTCGCGGGCTGTCTGTTCGTCCTCAGACGCCGGAACATCTCACACGCGACGTTCATGTGCGCCTCCGCGGTCGTGATCATGTGTATCTTCGTCTTCGCGTTCCCGATCGCCGGCGTCCGGACGTTCGTCCCCTCGCGGTGGTACGCGTTCATGCTCGCGCCGATGGCGGTGCTGGGTGCGATCGGGCTCGCTCACCTCTCGCGGAACCTCCACCCGGCGGGGGTGCTCTCGGTGCTGCTGGTGCTGACGCTCGTCCTCCCCGCGGTGGCGTTCGCCGGCTCCGACGGGACGATCGACCGGCCCGCCTTCGAGGAGGTCCAGACCCGTTACAGCTACACGGGCGGCGAACTCTCGGCAGTCGAGACCGGGGACGAGATCATCGGTGCCACCGACGAGGAGGACGGTCGGATCTTCACGGACCACCCGTACCACACGGTCTTCACGCGGACGGACACGGTCAGGGCCAGCGCCGCCCAACAGGGTGAGACGACGATGGCCTACGAGGTGATCGTCCACCGCGAGTACCTCGCGGACGGCGCGGCGTTCACCCAGGACGAGTGGGAGCGCGCCGTCACCGAAGACGTCTCCGCGGCCGAACTCTGTGGCCCCGACCGTCACTACGCCTACGACAACGGCGAGGTGACGATGTGTGTCGCCACCTGGGACACCGATGCGGCCGCCGAGGAGATCGGCTTCGAGGACGAAGAGGGCGGCGAACTCGACGACGACGGCGAGCCGTAGTAGCGGCACCGCGACTCCCGACACCGGACCGTTCCGTACCGTCTCCGGACGTCTCGCGCGACTGGCGTCGATAGACTGAGAAGCGTCCGCGCTGGATGGCCTGTCGGTGTACCCGCGAGAGGCCGACCGCTCACTCGGCGATCTCTTCGACGCGTGTCGGGCGCTCGACCGCGAGGCGGTCGATCCGTCGGGCGACCTCGATCGCTCTGAGCCCGTCCTCGCCCGTGACGACCGGCTCTCCACCGGTCCTGACCGCCTCGACGAACGACGAGAGTTCGCTCTTGAGCGGCTCCTGGCGGTCGATCAGTACCTGTTCGACGACGTTCTCGTGCCGGTAGTCGAAGCCGGTTCGTTGCTGTTTGACGTACTCCGGGAGCGATCCGCGGGTGATCTCGATCGACTGCCCGATGTAGTCGACGTAGATCCGGCAGGACTCGGCCGAGATGGTGAGTTCACGGATCTTCTTCTGCGTCACGCGACTCGCCGTGAGCTGTCCGATCGTCCCGGCCTCGCTCCGACAGATCGCGGTCGCGTAGTCGCCGTCCTCGCGACCGAGCGCCTCGATACTCGAGAGTTCGTCATCGCCGAGGATCGCGAGCAGGACGTCGATGTCGTGGATCATCAGGTCCATCACGACCGAGTCGTCGATCTCCCGGTCGAGCGGCGGGCCCATCCGTCGAGCCTCGATCGCGAGCACGTCGAGGTCGGGGACGAACTCCATCAGCGTGTCGACGGCGGGGTTGAAGCGCTCGATGTGACCGACCTGGAGGATCACGTCGCGGTCCTCGGCGAACTCGATCAGCTTGCGACCGGTCGAGAGGTCGTCGACGAACGGCTTCTCGATCAGCACGTGGACGCCCGCGTCGATACACTCGCGGGCGACGTCGTAGTGGTACTCTGTCGGGACGGCGATGGAGACGACCTCGACGCGATCGACGAGCTCGCTCATCGAGTAGGCGTCGGTCTCGAACGCCTCCGCGACCGCGGTCGCGCGCTCCATGTCGGCGTCGGCGACGCCGATCAGCTCGGTGTTCGCGAGCTCTTGGTAGACACGGGCGTGGTTGTGGCCCATGCTCCCGACGCCGATGACCCCCGCCCTGACGGGTTCCTTGTTAGACACGGCTCACCTCACGATCGGCGACGGCACTGATTACGCCGTCGATCCCCTCCTCCGTCAGGTTCGGGTGGACCGGGAGCGAGAGGACCTCGGTCGCGGCCCGTTCGGCGACCGGCGTGTGCACGTCGTAGTCGTCGTAGGCCTCGTACTGGTGGATACAGCTCGGGTAGTAGATCCCGTAGCCGACCTCGTTGCGCTCGAGCCGCTCGATCAGCGCCTCTCGGTTCTCCGTCCGCACCGTGTACTGGTGGTAGACGTGGCGGTAGCCGTCGGGTTCGACGGGCGTCACGACGGACTCGCCGAGGCCCTCGGTGAGCCGGGCCGCGTTCTCGCGGCGACGCTCGTTGAACCCCGGGAGTCGCTCCAACTGGATACGACCGATCGCGGCCGCCATGTCCGTCAGCCGGAAGTTGTGACCGACCGAGACGTGTTCGTACCCCGCGCCGGGTGCCCGACCGTGGTTGACGAACTCGCGGACCCGGGTGGCGACCTCCTCGCTATCGGTGGTGACCATCCCGCCCTCGCCGGTGGTCATGTTCTTCGTCGGGTAGAACGAGAAACAGCCGGCGTCACCGATCGCGCCAACGCGCTCGCCGCCGACCTCCGCGCCGTGTGCCTGTGCCGCGTCCTCGATCAGAGCGGCGTCGTACTCCTCGGCGAGGTCGACGAACCGGTCCATCGCCGCCGGCAGGCCGTAGAGGTGGACCGGCATGATCGCGTCGACCCCGCCTCGGGCCCGGATCAGCTGCTCGGTCGCGTCCGGGTCGAGGTTGTACGTCTCCGGGTCGACCTCCGCGAAGACCGGCTCCGCGCCCGCGAGCCGGATCGTGTTCGCCGTCGCCACGAACGAGAACGGCGTCGTGAGGACCGTGTCCCCCGGACCGATCCCGCACGCCACGAGCGCGGCGTGGAGGGCGGTCGTCCCGTTGGTCGTCGCGACGGCGTACTCGGCGTCGCAGTAGTCGGCGAACTCGGCTTCGAACGCCTCGACCTCCGGGCCGCCGGCGATCTGTCCCGAGTCCATCACGTCGAGGACCCGCTCGCGCTCTTCGACGCCGAGTTCGGGGTCCGCGATCGGGATCACGTTTCCCTCCGATCGGGGATCGGGGCACAGTCCCCGGTGTCGGCCACGACACTACGGTGCCGGGTGTCGTCTGCTGTCGTCGTCCGCCCCGCTCCTGTCGGCC
>SKXI01000398.1 GCA_007128515.1 Halococcaceae archaeon
CCGGTCCGATCGGCGCGGCGCCGTCGAACGCCTTCCCGCGGATCCAGTTCTGTTCCTCGCGCTGGTCGTCGCGGTTCGAGACGTCGTTCAGGCAGGTGTAGCCCGCGATCACGCCCTCTGCCTCCTCGGCGGGGACGTTCCGACACCCCTCGCCGATGACGACCGCGAGTTCTGCCTCGTGGTCGACCCGTTCCTTCCCGGCGGGGAGCGTGATCGTATCGCCGTGGGCCGCGAGCGTGTTCGGGCCCTTGAGGAACAGCAGCGGCCGGTCGGGCACCTCGTTGTCGAGTTCGGCGGCGTGGGCCGCGTAGTTCCGGCCGATACAGACGATCTTCGTGGGTTCACACGGCGGCAGGAACCGGACGTCCGCTTCCGCGTAACTCTCACCACCGAAGTGGACCTCACCGTCTCGGTACTCGCCCCGTCTCACCGCGCCCGCCGGATCGCGGAACCTCGCGTAGTGCATATCCTACCCTCCCGTGGGTGGGGAAAAAGCGTTGAGGAGGCGGCAGCGTTCGTCGCCCCGCCTGGTTTTATCTCGTTGTCTCCCGAACCACGGGACGACCATGGAACTCACCTGGCACGGACACTCGACCTGGCACGTCTCGGTCGGCGACACCGACCTGCTGATCGACCCGTTCTTCGACAACCCGAAGACCGACCTCGAACCAGGAGAGATAGACACCCCCGATTTCGTACTCCTGACCCACGGCCACGCCGACCACATCGCCCACGCCGGGGAGTTCTCGGGGGCGACGCTCGTCGCGACGCCCGAACTCGTCTCCTACTGCGAGGAGGAGATGGGCTTCGAAGAGGCCGTCGGCGGGATGGGGATGAACATCGGCGGCACCGTCGAGTGCGGCGACGCCTACGTGACGATGCACCGTGCGGATCACACCAACGGCATCATGACCGAGTACGACGCCAGCGCGGGGATGCCCGCGGGCTACGTGATCTCGGACACGAAGCCGACGCAGGTCGCCGACGAGGAGAGCACCACCTTCTACCACGCGGGCGACACGGGTCTGATGACCGAGATGCGCGAGGTGATCGGCCCGTACCTGGAACCGGACGCCGCGGCGCTCCCCGTCGGCGATCACTTCACGATGGGGCCGTGGCAGGCGGCGGTCGCCGCCGACTGGCTCGGCGTGGACCACGCCTTCCCCATGCACTACGACACGTTCCCGCCGATCGAGATCGATACGGAGGAGTTCGAGAGCGAGGTCGCGGCGAGCGGGGCCGACTGCGAGGTCCACGTCCTCGCGGGCGACGAGTCGTTCGAGCTCTAATACTGTGGGCTGTACGTCGTTCGAGAGTATCGCGCCCCCGTGGTGCCGAGAATCTTCACACAGTTACAGCCGACAGTAAAAGGCTCGGATGACGGCCCGTGGTGGGGCGGCCGTCCCGCGAACGCACCACGACCGGGATCCGAACCGGCCGGGAGAACAACGTTTACACCGAGGGCGGCCCTCTTGTCGGACGCCATGTCGAAACAGGTAACGACGATCTCCGAGGAGGGGTTCACGGCGACGAACGAGATTCGAGACTTCGAGACGACGATCGACTCGGGCGGGGAGGAGGGTCCCGACACGCTCGAAACCCTGCTCGCGGCCTACGCCGCCTGCTACGTGCCGGCGCTCCGCGTCGGCGGTCGCCAGCGCGACGTGGAGGATCTCGGACGGATCGAGATCGACTCCACGGGCGAACTCAACGACGACGACAAACTCGACTCGGTCCACTTCGACGTCCGCGTCGAGGGCGACGTCGACGAGGAGGACGGACAGCGGGTCATCGACCGCGCGTTCGAGCTCTGTAAGGTCCACGACGCGCTGAAAGAGAGCCTCCACGCCGAGACGTCGTTCGAGGGTAACGCGTTCTAGGACACGAGCGACTTTTTACTCGGAGCGCGGAGGAGGGGTATGAGCAGACAGCAGTGGATGGACCGGATCGTCGGCGAGCGGATGGCGACCGACCGCGAGTTCGGAGAACGAGTACAGCAGTCGAGCTTTTCTTCACAGCAATGGGGGCTGATCATGACCGCCGCGGAGTTCGAGATCGAGAACCCGGAGATGCCGGCGAAGGCGGAACTCGCCGCCGACACGAGCAAGGTGCCACAGATCATGCCCGAGCTCGACCGGATCGAGCAACAGATGGCCGCCGGCGGGGCGGGCGCCCAGGGCGGGAGCGGCAGCGGCGGTAATGGGCTCCTCTCGTCGATCAAGGGTGCGCTGGGCTTCGGAGGGGGCTCGGACGGTGGGGCCGACGACGAGCGACTCGCGGAGGCCGAGGCGCTCCTCGACGGCTACGCCGCGGCGCTCCAGACCCGACTGGAGGACGGCGGTCGCTGGGTGCGGATCTGCGAGATGGCCGCCGAGGACGACGGTCAGCCGCCCGAGTGAAAGAGCGTCAGCTCGCTCGCCTCGTAGATGTTGATCAGTTCGGTCACGAGTTCGTCGTAGGACTCCTCTTCTTCCCTGAGCGCGTCGAGTCGCTCGACCGTCTCCTCCGAGAGCTCTACCTGGGCCATGTCGGGTGGTTCGCGGCCACGCGTTGTAAGTGTTCGCCGCGTCGGATCGGCGTGCGTCTGCGGCCCCTTCGCCGCGACCTCCGAAGGGATCGTCGCCGTCGGGATTGGGGTCATGGAACACGTGGACCTGGACTCCAGGCGGGAGGTCTTCGTCGTCGGCTTCGCGGGGTCTGTAGACCGACGACCGGACTGAGTCGAGCGACCGGCCGAGCCCGGACCGAATCGGAAAACCCCCTCCTCATACTGTCGGCTGTGACTGTGTGGAGGTTCTCTCCACCCCGTACTGGCGAGAATCTTCAACGACGTACAGCCGACAGTATCATAGGGATCATCGTAGCCATCCGGATCTCCTCGGCGTACGCGCCACCGAAGTCACTTGATTCGCGTTCGAGGAAGTATGAACTTCTACGATGATCCCTATCAATCCTCGTCCCACTTGATCGAACAGCCCCGCGAGGGGACCTCCTCGATATCGACCGACTCGCCCGCGAGCACGCTCTCGATCGCCTCGCGCATGGTGTGTTCCGTGGGATCCTCGTCCGGGTTCATCGCGTCGTCGATACGGCCGTGGTAGACCAGACGGAACTCCCCGTCTCGCGGGCGTCCCCCGCTCGACTCGTCCGAGGAGCCACGCTCCTCGCCGTCCTCGCGTGCGAAGAGGAACGGATCGGGCGTACACTCCGCGCCGTAGGCCGCCGCAACCGTCTGTGACTCGTCTCTGAGGTAAGCGTCGTACGCGATCGTTCCCTCTTCGACGAGTTCGACCATCCGCTCGAAGGAGTCCTCGGGTTTGATCTCCGTACTGTTGGGGTTGATCCCGACGACCGCCACCTCGTCGTAGTCGGTAGCCAGGTCGTTCAGCGTCTCGAACTTCGCCTTCGCGTACGGGCAGTGGTTGCAGGTGAACACCACCAGAAGCGCCTCGTTGTCCGCGAACGATTCTACCGTGTACGTCTCGCCGTCGGTCCCCGGAAGCTCGAAGTCCGGGGCGACGTCGCCGTGGTCCAGTTCGCTCTCGGAGTCGACGAGTGCCATGGGGTGCGTACGGACGGTCGGAACAAAACCGTTCGGTCGCCCGGACCCGAGTTCACTCCCTCGGCGTTCGCGGTGTCGGTTCGTCGGCGTCGATCACCGGCATCGAACCGACCGAGTTCGCCTCCGAACTCGAGGACGTCGGCACCGACGGCCTCGGCGTCGACCACGGCTCCGAGCCCGGTCACACCCTGGAGAGCTCACCGCTCCCGATCCGGTTCGTACCGACCGA
>SKXI01000160.1 GCA_007128515.1 Halococcaceae archaeon
CGCGCACCCGCACCGTGTCGCTTATTCGCCGCTCGGCCATACCGAGGGACGATGGCAGGAGCCGAGATCAACGACGGCGTCGTGCAGGACGCGAACGAGCGCGGCGAGAAGCTGCTGCCCGGGGACTTCCTGCTCTGGATCGAGCGCGAGCACGCCGAGGAGGGTCCCGGCGTCAGCGAGGAGCTGTTCCGGGCGTACGAGGAGGCGCTCTCGGCACAGCGCGCGTCGTTCGAGCCCGGCGAACTCCGCTCGTCGCTGGAGGAGACGCTCGTCGACTCGGAGTCGTGGGTCGACGACGACGCGGTCTACGCGCTCGGAAACGGGCGGATCAGCACCTTCCCGGCGGCGTGGCACGACCGCCTCCGCGACTCCGGCGACCTCCGGGAGTACGTCGCGGTGATCGAGGACGCGACGATCGACGACGAGATCGCGACCGGCGGGCGCGGCCCGGGCGTCCCCGAGGGGCTCCTGCTCGACGCCGCGAGCGTGATCGGTGGGATCGACCGCGAGGTCGCGAAGGAGCGACTCGAACGCCACCGCGACGACGGGGCGCTCATCCAGGACGCCGACCAGCACCCCGATGCGCGCGTCTATCTCGGCGAGGAGGTACGGGACATGCGAGACCCCTGGCTGGAGTGACGCGCCGGTCGAGACGGAATAGAAGGGTTATACCGCGAGACCTCCCACTCCGCCCAATGAGCGATTCCCGGTCGGGTCGTGCGTTCGTCCCCGGACACGTGACGGGCTTTTTCAGCGTTCACGAGGACGACGACCCGATCCGGACCGGATCCCGGGGTGCGGGACTGACGCTGACCGACGGCGTCTCCGTCCGGGTCGAACCCGCCGACGAGCGGTCGGTGACCATCGACGGTCGGAGGGTCGAGATAGCGCCGGTCGAGCGGGTGCTCGACGCGCTTTCGGTGACCGGTCGGGTCGAGGCGGAGAGCGACCTCCCGATCGGCGCCGGCTTCGGCACCTCCGGCGCGGTGGCGCTCGGGACGGCGATGGCGGTCAACCGAGCGTTCGACCGACACCTCTCGATGAACGAACTCGTCCGCCTCGCCCACGGCGCGGAGGTGCTCTCGGGCACGGGTCTTGGAGACGTCGTCGCCCAGGCACACGGGGGGATCCCGATCCGCCTCGAAGCCGGGGCACCGCCCCACGGCTTTCTCGACGCCGTCCCCGCTACCGCCCGGATCGAGTACGTCACCTTCGGCGAACTCGCGACCGAGGAGGTGCTCTCGGGCGAGACGGAGACGCTTTCGGCGGCCGGGAGGCGAGCGCTCTCGGCGCTCGTCGAGGAGCCGACCCTTCCACGTCTGATGCTCGCCTCGCGCCGGTTCGCCCGCGAGGCGGGGCTGCTGACCGACGAGGTGAGAGCGGCGATCGAGGCGGTCTCGGAGGGCGGCGGCGAGGCCTCGATGGCGATGCTCGGGCGCACGGTCTTCGCGCTCGGGACCGGCCTCACGGATGCGGGCTATGACCCCGCGGTCTGTCGGACGCATCCGGCGGGTGCGACGATCGAGACCGAGTGACCGACCGGTCGGTTTTTGTCGCTCGACGGGCCACCCTCTGGCGTGAGCGACGAACCGATTCCCGCGGAGGTCGACTCCGAGGAGGAGATCCCGGAGGAACACCCCCGGTATCAGGACCTCGTGACGAGACACCGGATCGAGGCGGGCGTCGAGAAGGGGATCACCCACCTGCAGGGGATGCACGCCGAGGGTCGCGGGAGCGCGTTCGACTACCTGCTCGGGGAACGGACGATCGAGAGCGCGAGGGAGGCAGAGCGCGCCGCCGCCGCGGTGCTGCTGCTCGCGGAGCGGCCGGTGATCTCGGTCAACGGCAACGTCGCGGCGCTCGCGCCGCGGGAGACGGTCGAACTCGCCGAGGCGGTCGGCGCGGCGATCGAGGTGAACCTGTTCAACCGCACGCCGAAGCGGATGAACGCCATCGCCGACCACCTCCGAGCGCACGGTGCACGCGACGTGCTCGGGCTCTCCGCCGACGCGCGGATCCCGGGGCTGAACCACGAGCGGGCGAAGGTCGATGCCGAGGGGATCTACGCCGCGGACGTCGTGGTCGTCCCGTTGGAAGACGGCGACCGCGCGGAGGCGCTTTCGAAGCTCGGGAAGACCGAGATCGTGATCGACCTCAACCCGCTGTCGCGCTCGCCACAGGCCGCGGAGATCCCGATCGTCGACAACCTGATACGGGCGCTACCCAATGTGACCGACCACGCTCGAGAACTCCGTGGGTCGTCCGAAACCGAACTCCAGGCGATCGTCGATGCGTTCGACGCCGAGGCGGCGCTGGCCGACGCGGAACAGGTGATCCGGAGCGGGCTGCGGTAGCGACGTCAGTCGAACCCACTTATAAGGGTAACCAGCCACTGGGCGGGATCGTTCTCCTCCCGTATCTCTACCCGCTCGACCCACTTCACCCACTGGAAGCCGCGCCGACCGGGGGCGACGAGCCTGAGCGGCGCGCCGTGGCCGTGGGCCAGTCGTTCGCCGCCGACGTGGGTCGCGAGCAGCGCGTCTCGGGCCTCCTCGACCGGGAGGCTCCACCGGTAGCCCGTCACCGAGACGAATCGGACCCACTCGGCCTCCCCGCTTACCCCGACGGAGTCGAGCAGGTCGCCGACGCGCACGCCCTGCCACTCCTGCACCGTGTACCAGCCGCTCGTACAGTCGAGCAGCGCCCGCTCCTCTGACTCGGTATCGATCTCCCCGTACCCGAGTTCGACCGGTCGCTCGACGAGGCCGGTCACCGAGAGCGTCCAGGCCTCTGGATCGATCGGGTCGGGGTCGTCGGCCACCCACGAGGTGATCGGAAAGCTCCCGTTGCCCTCGCCACGGACGGGTTTCGAGCCGGTGAAGCGCCGCTTCGAGCCGGAGGTGTCGAACGTCTCGGCGGCCGTCTCCTGCCCCCGGACGACGAGCGCGCCGGCGGCGAACAGCCCCGCGTACCGGATCGCCTCCCGCCGGTCGGCGAAGTCGGACCTCCTCGGCACGCTGAATCGCGTACTCACGTGAGCGAGCACCAGCGGGACGAGCGCGAGGCCGAGGCCGACGTGCACCGAGAGGACCGTCCAGTAGAGCACGCGCGACTCGACGGAGACCGCGCCGAGCGCCCAGGCGATCCCCGTCGCGAGGGTCGCGATGGCGACGACGGCGGTGAGGATCGAGAGGGCCGTCGAGCGCTCCCAGTGTTCTCCGTACCGGATCCGGTTGCGGACGCGGTAGAGTTTGAGACAGAGGAGGAAGGCGAGCGTGATCCCCGCGACGCGGTGGAACCAGAGGACGTACCAGCCGTCGGGGGTACCGACCGTGAACGAGAGCAGGCCGCTCGCTACCTCCGCGACGACGAGGGCGAGGATCGACCAGTCCACCAGCCGCGGTGGCGGGGAGAGCCGGGCGAAGGCGGTGACCGCTCGCATGGCGACCACTGGGTCCGGACGGGCAAGAGTCTACTCCGAGCGGGCGAGGCGGACGACGCGCCTGAGCGAGGGGCTGAGTTGGGCCGCGATCTCCGCGTCGTCCTCGGTGAAGGCGTCGGTGGCGACGAGGACCGCGACGTAGGTCGCGTAGACGGCGACCGGGAGGACGGTCGCGACGAGGATCGTCGTCGGGACGAAGAGGACGACGAGGCCGCCCGCGATGGCCGCGGGGATCGCCGCGAGGAACACCTTCCCGAGGTCGGCCGTGAAGGGGTGGACGCCGTGGAAGTAGTAGGCCTCCGCGAGCGCGGCGAGGCCGGTGATCGTGAGCGCGCTCGCGGTGCC
>SKXI01000309.1 GCA_007128515.1 Halococcaceae archaeon
AGACGATCGAGGACCTGGGTGGCGAGCCGGTCGCCGAACCCGAGTTCGACTTCGGGACCGCGACCGAGGACCCCGTCGAGTTCCTCCAGACAGCCGCCTTGCTCGAGACGACCGGCGTCGGCGCGTACGCCGGCGCCGCCCCGCTGATCGAGAACGCGGACCTGATCCCGCCGGCGCTGAGCATCCACTCGGTGGAGGCGAGACACACCTCGTTCCTGAACGTGCTGCTCGGCGAGAGCGGCTTCCCGGACGCGTTCGACGAGGCGCTCACCGTCGACGAGGTGCTCGAACGGGCCGGTCCGTTCATCGTCGGCTGACACGATCCGAGCGAATCGATAGACTACACCCGCTTCGAACCCCTCCAAAATCCATTCCTTCACGGTCGTTAACCCAAAATGAATAGAAAGCTTTAAGAGGGTTTCGGTCTTACCTATGGTTAGGAAGCACAGCCTCCGGGATCTTTGAGCACCATTCTCCCCGGACAATCGTCCCGCTGCCGAGACACCCGAAATGAACGAAACACTGAGAACCCGTACTGACGAGTCGCGCACCGACGAACGAACGACCGAAGACGAGGAGACGAACTGCCCCGAGTGCGGCGGCAGGCTCGTCTCCGACAGCGAACACGCCGAGACGGTCTGTGGCGACTGTGGCCTGGTCGTCGAGTCCGATACGATCGACCGCGGCCCCGAGTGGCGCGCGTTCGACGCGAGCGAACGCGACCAGAAGTCCCGCGTCGGCGCACCGACAACGAACATGATGCACGACCGTGGGCTGTCGACGAACATCGGCTGGCAGGACAAAGACGCCTACGGCAACTCGCTGTCGAACCGCCAGCGCCAGAAGATGCAGCGCCTCCGCACCTGGAACGAGCGCTTTCGAACCCGGGACTCGAAAGAGCGCAACCTGAAGCAGGCGCTCGGCGAGATCGACCGGATGGCGTCGGCGCTCGGTCTCCCGGAGAACGTCCGCGAGACCGCGTCGGTGATCTACCGCCGCGCGCTCGAAGAGGACCTGCTCCCGGGACGATCGATCGAGGGCGTCGCCACCGCGGCACTGTACGCCGCCGCCCGGCAGGCGGGGACCCCCCGCTCGCTCGACGAGATCGAGGCCGTCTCCCGGATCGACCGGATGGAGCTGACCCGCACCTACCGCTACGTGGTCCGCCAGCTCGGCCTCGAGGTGAAACCCGCAGACCCCGAGAGCTACGTCCCCCGGTTCGCGAGCGAGCTCGACCTCTCGGACGAGGCCGAACACCGCGCCCGCGAACTGCTTCGCGACGCGAAACAGGCCGGCGTCCACTCGGGGAAGAGCCCGGTCGGCCTCGCAGCGGCGTCGGTCTACGCCGCCGCACTGCTCACCAACGAGAAGGTGACCCAGGCCGAGGTGAGCGACGTGGCGAACATCTCCGAGGTGACGATCAGAAACCGGTACAAGGAGCTGCTCGAAGCCGACGAGGGCGACGCCCGCTCGCCCGTCGCCAGTGCGACGAACTAGGAGAAGAGGGGTCGCCCCGAGTTCCTCTCCGCCAAAACGAGGTTTTTAGCGGGTGATTCGTCCTTAGTGACTACCTAGAACGTCGCCGAGACGCCTCCAGAAGCGTGTTAACGCGACTCAGGATACTACTATATCCCCCGACCCATTAGGGACGAGTGCTCATGAAAAAGCAGGAGCTCATCCACCTTCACGGCCTGCTCGCAGAGGTATCGAACTACTACGAAGAGCGGAGCGGAGCGATCGACCTCTCTCAGTACGAAGAACTCAACGTACGACCGACATCGATTCACAAGTCGAAGACAGAGCACAAGCGTGCGGTCTTCGCGCTCGCCACCGGCATCACCACGGACGTCGAACCCGCAGAGGCCGAAGCCGTCGCGCCGCGAGCCGACTGAGGCTATCTCTCACCTCGAATCCGTCACCGAGAGCGTCGGCTCACTCGAGGAGGTCTTCGAACTCGGGGAGGATGTCGTCGTCCCCCTCGTCCGGCGTCGATCCGTCGTTCGCCGTTCGATCGTCCCCGCTCTCGTCTTCGTCCCGTCCCGCGTCGTCGTCTCCCGTCTCGGTCTCCCCTCCGTCCGTCTCCTCTTCCTCGTCGTCCGTCTCGAGGACGACCACCTCGAGGACTTCGAGGGGGATGTTCTCGAGACGCTGTCCGATCTCCTTTCTCGCGATCCGTGAGGCGTGTTCCTCTCGTTCGACGTTGAACACCGTCATCTCCAGTTCGAGCGCCACCAGCGCCTCGTCCGCGACGATGAACGCCGGCTCCAACTGCTCCCCGCTCGGCGAGGTCCGCTCGCCCATCGAGATCTCGACGTAGTTGAGGTCGGGGTTGAGCATCCCGCCCGTCTTCGAGATCGCGATCCGCACGGCCTCGTCCGCCGTTTTGACGTCGTACACCGGCACGGCGGCCTCGACGACAACTCTGCAGTCCATCGTGGCGTAGCAATCGCCCGCCATCCGTATGAATGTTCCCCGGCCAGGGGTACGCCGACGACGACAGGCTACCCGGACGGCCCCTCGCGGCGGCAGACGGCGAGAACGACGGGGAACGGACACCGACCGCGAGTCGAAACGGACAACCGCTCGCCCACCCCAGTCGAAACCGATGGAACACGGCGTGATCCCGGGAGACGAACTCGTCGGCGGGATCGACCTCCTCTCGACGATCGAGAGCGGCCAGACCTACTGCTGGCGTCGCGAGGACGGGCGTACGTACGAGAGCGACGAACGCGGCGGGTGGTACACCACGGTCGTCGAGGGGGAGGTACTCCGGGTACGCCAGGTCGGCGATGGACTCGAGTGGGAGGCGACGACCGACCCGGTCGACCGGCTCACCCACCTGCTCCGACTCGACGACGACCTCGACGCCATCCTCGCGGCGACGCCCGACGACCCGCTGATCGACGAGGCCTACCGGGTGCACGGGGGCCTCAGGCTCGTCCGCGACCCGCCGTTTCGGTGTCTGGTCTCGTTTATCTGCTCGGCACAGATGCAGGTGCCGAGGATCCACCGGATGCAGGTCGCGCTCTCGGAGACGTTCGGTGAGGCCGTCGAGGTCGAGGGGAAGACGTATCACGCGTTTCCCACGCCCGAACGTCTCGCACGGGCGAGCGAGCAGGAGTTGCGAGGGCTCAGTCTCGGCTACCGCGCGCCCTACGTGAAGGCCACCGCGGAGATGGTCGCCGGGGGCGATGCCCACCCGGAGGAGGCGCTCGGGCTGGAGTACGAGGCGGCACGGGAGTCGCTCACGCGGTTCGTCGGTGTGGGAGAGAAGGTCGCCGACTGCGTGTTGCTCTTCTCGCTGGGCTATCTCCAGGCAGTACCACTGGACACCTGGATCAGGAGCGCCATCGCGGAGTACTACCCCGAGTGCGACCGGGGGAACTACCGGGAGACGTCGCGGGCGATCAGGGAGCGATTCGGCGGCGAGTACGCCGGCTACGCACAGACCTATCTCTTCCACCACCTCCGGACGGGTGCTGCGACCGTCTGACCGCGACACGGCGTTTTTTACCGATCCCCGTCCTTGCCGCGCGTATGACCGACCGGATCCGCGCACACGTCTTCGTCTCCGGTACCGTACAGGGAGTGTTCTACCGTGCGAGCACACGCGACGCCGCTGGGAAGCGGGGCGTGGATGGCTGGGTGAAGAACCTCGCGGACGGCCGGGTCGAGGCCGTCTTCGAAGGGAGCGAGGAGGACGTCGAGTCGATGGTCGAGTGGTGTCACGAGGGGTCGTCGGCCGCGTCGGTCGAGGACGTCGAGGTGAGCTACG
>SKXI01000363.1 GCA_007128515.1 Halococcaceae archaeon
GAGCGACTCGCCGTGGACGCACGCTTCGGCCTCGCCGAGGAGTGTGAATATCGCGACCGCGTCCCCGGTGATCCCGCTCCCGAGGTCCATCGCCTCGACGACCTCCACGACCTCCGTGTACGAGCGGTGTGGGCCGTGGCCCTCGGCGTGGACGTGGTCGTCCGGACGGCGATGGTCGTGGTCGTGATCCCCTGGTCGGTCTTCGTCGTGGTGATGGTGGTCGGAGGCGTGAGCGTGGTCGCGGTCGATCTCGTCCGCGCCGCGGTCCCCCTCGTCGCCGTCGCTTTCCACCTCGTCACCACTCAGGAGGACCTCCACGCTCGTCGCGGCGATCCCGTTCTTTACGACCTCTCGGGTCTCGTATCGGACGTCGAGGTGGTCTTCGACCACGTCGAGGACGGCCGGATCCGCGCCGAGGTCACAGAGCGTCGCGAGCAGCATGTCGCCGCTCGCGCCCATCCGTCCGTCGAAGGCGAGCGTTCGCATACCGACACCGGGCGCGTCACCGGGAAAAAGGACGCGGTGGACGCGGCCGGTAGGGTTTTGTACCCAATAGCCGTACCTTGATACAGAGTATCAAACCTGGCGCGAGGCGGTCCAACAAAAGACCTATCGGCACCGCTCGCCGAGTGACGAACATCCCCGCGACGGCCAAATCATGAACGAAGTCCAACTCGAGGTCACGAAGGCCTATCCCAACGATTCGGGCAGGGGCATCGCACGCCTCGACCCGGATACGCTACTGCACCTGAAGCTGAGCCCCGGCGACATCATCGAGATCGAAGGCGGCGAGACGACCGCCGCGAAGGTCTGGCGGGCCGACCGTCAGGACTGGAACACCGATACGGTGCGGATCGACGGCTTCACCCGACAGAACGCCGATATCGGTATCGGCGAACGGGTGACGATCCGGAAGGCCGAGGCGGCGAAGGCGAACACGCTGGTCCTCGCCCCGCCCGAGGAGGCGTCGGTCCAGTTCGGCTCGGATGCGGCGGGCATGGTCAAACGCCAGATCCTCAAACGGCCGGTCGTCGAGCGCGACATCGTTCCGGTCATGTCGAGCACGAACCACCCGTTCATGCGCTCGCCAGGCCAGGCGATCCCGCTGATCGCGGTCGAGACCGACCCCGAGGGCGTCTGTCTCGTCACCGAGGACACCGAGGTCGAACTCAGAGAGGAGCCGATCTCCGGCTTCGACAGCCAGCGCACCGGCATCACCTACGAGGACATCGGCGGCCTCCAGAACGAGATCCAGCGGGTGCGCGAGATGGTCGAACTGCCGATGAAACACCCCCAGATCTTCAAGAAGCTGGGGATCGAGCCGCCACAGGGCGTCCTCCTGCACGGCCCGCCCGGCACCGGTAAGACGCTGCTGGCGAAGGCCGTCGCGAACGAGACGTCCGCGAGCTTCTTCTCCATCGCGGGTCCGGAGATCATCTCGAAGTACTACGGGGAGTCAGAACAGCAGTTACGCGAGATCTTCGAGGACGCCGCCGAGGAGTCGCCGGCGATCATCTTCATCGACGAACTCGACTCGATCGCGCCCAAGCGCGAGGACGTCACCGGCGAGGTCGAACGCCGGGTCGTCGCACAGCTGTTGACGATGATGGACGGCCTCGAGTCCCGGGGCCAGGTGATCGTCATCGCGGCGACCAACCGCGTGGACTCCGTCGATCCCGCGTTACGACGACCGGGCAGGTTCGACCGCGAGATCTCGATCGACGTCCCCGACGAGGGGGGCCGAAAGGAGGTCATCCAGATCCACACCCGCGGGATGCCGCTCTCGGACGACGTGAGCCTGGACGAGCTCGCGGAGGACACCCACGGCTTCGTCGGCGCGGACATCGAGTCGCTGACGAAGGAGGCGGCGATGAAGGCCCTTCGCAGGTATCTCCCCGAGATCGATCTGGACGAAGAGGAGATCCCGCCGAGCCTGATCGACCGGATGATCGTCAAACGCTCTGACTTCCGCGGCGCGCTCGGCGAGGTCGAACCGAGCGCGATGCGCGAGGTGCTCGTCGAGCTCCCGAAGGTGAGCTGGGAGGACATCGGTGGGCTGGAAGAGGCGATGATGGACGTCAAAGAGAGCGTCGAGTGGCCGCTCTCCGATCCCGAGCGCTTCGACCGCATGGGCATCCAGCCCCCTGCCGGTGTGTTGCTCTACGGACCACCCGGGACCGGAAAGACGCTGATGGCCAAAGCGGTGGCCAACGAGACGAACGCGAACTTCATCTCGGTGCGCGGGCCACAGCTCCTCTCGAAGTGGGTCGGCGAGTCGGAGAAGGCGATCCGCCAGACGTTCCGCAAGGCGAGGCAGGTCTCTCCGACGGTGATCTTCTTCGACGAGCTCGACTCGCTCGCGCCCAACCGGGGCCAGGACGCCGGCAGCAACGTCTCCGAACGGGTCGTGAACCAACTGCTCACCGAGCTCGACGGGCTCGAGGAGATGGAGAACGTGATGGTGATCGCCGCGACGAACAGACCGGACATGATCGACCCGGCGCTGATCCGCTCGGGGCGGTTCGACCGTCTCGTGATGATCGGGCAGCCGAGCGAGGAGGGCCGCCGCGAGATCCTCGAGATCCACACCCGGGAGATGCCGCTGGCCGCGGACGTGAGCCTCAAAGAGCTCGGCGAGATCACCGACGGCTTCGTCGGGAGCGACCTCGAGTCGATCGCCCGCGAGGCGGCGATGACCGCGCTTCGGGACGACCCGGAGGCCGACGTCGTCGAGATGCGCCACTTCCGCCAAGCGATGGACTCGGTCCGGCCGACGATCACCGACGCCATCCTCGAGTACTACGAGGAGATCGAAGACGAGTTCGCCGGCGGCACCGCCGAACCCTCCCGCGGGCGGCGGGAGAGCCGGATCGGCTTCCAGTAGTTCGGAACCGATCTCGGCCGGTATCGATCCTTTCGACCCCGAGCACGCGAACCCCACTCCATCGAGGCGAACCTCCGTCGTTACGAATCGCTCCCACCGGGGGTTCGTCGGACCGAGATCACGGGACAGTGGACCGATCGGAGGATCTCCTGCGAGACGCTTCCGAAGACCGCCTGCCGGGCCGGTGAGCGGTTTCGTCCCCCGACCACGACGAAGTCGGCGTCGAGTTCCTCGGCCATCGCGACGACCTGCTCGGCGGGATCGCCGACGCCGACGCGGACCTCGGCGTCGACTCCCGCGTCATCGAAGGCCGTCGCCAACGCCTGTATCTGCTCCTCGCGTTCGAAGACCGCCTCGACCGCCTCGGGACCGGGCGCCTCGCGGCTCCGCTCGCTCACCCCCGATAGCATCAGTCGCTCGACCCACTCCGGGACCTCGCCCTCGATCCTCGCCTCGAACCCCGCCCACCGCCTCGCCCACTCCGGAACCTCCTCGGCCGACCCGTCGGTCGCCTCGCCCACCCGCTCGGCCACCTCCCGGAACGTCTCCTCGTCGATCACGTGCGCGGTCACGACCGTCGCACCCGTCGGACCCGCGATGTCGATCACCGTGCTCGCGATGGTGTCGGTCCGGTCCCGGTCCTCCTCGCCGACCGCGACCAGTATCGTGTCTACAGCCATGTGCCGTGTTCGTTCCCAATATGGTTATCGGTATCCCCTAGCACAGTAGAGACCGAAACCCACATCCCGGCGACCGAAGTAGCGTAGCGTGCGCGAGGGTGGCTGAGCTTGGCCAAAGGCGACGGGCTTAAGACCCGTTCCCGTAGGGGTTCATGGGTTCAAATCCCATCCCTCGCATCGCTGGCGCGAGCACATTCGCGAGCGACAGCGA
>SKXI01000041.1 GCA_007128515.1 Halococcaceae archaeon
GCCCAGCGAGAGGCACGGACTGCCATCGAGGCGGTCGGCCTCGCCGGTAAGGAACACAGCCGGGTGAAGGAGCTCTCCGGTGGCCAACGCCGACGGGTGGCCATCGCCCGAGCACTCGTTCAAGAGCCACGTGTGCTCTTTGCCGACGAGATCCTCTCCGAGCTAGACGACGAAACGGCCCAGTCGATCGTGGACTGCGTCCGCTCGCTGCAGGCAGAGATGGGAATGACCGTCGTCGTTGTCGAACACAACCTCGATATTGCCCGGGAGATCTCGGACCGGCTCATCCGTGTAGAGGACGGGAGCATCTCGGAACGTATTGAGCCCACCAACGTGGTCCACGAAGGAGCACAATGGATGTATGACTGAAACGGAGTCCCCCGAACGCATTCCCTCCGTATGGGATCGCCTCGATGCCGGCACTGGGGCAGGCCTCTTGCTCCTCGTCCTTCTTGTAGCAGCGTGGAGCTTCTGGGCGTTGAGTCTTCACCAGGCGAACTTCTCGAGGGCATGGGCAGGTGTTGGATTCCTCTTCGACGCATCGATTCCGCCGGAGATGAGCGTACTCGAGGTGGGACTCCGTGGACTGCTGGAGACGCTATACATCGCGTATCTCGGCACGCTCGTTGGCATCACCCTGAGCGTACCCGTGAGCCTACTGGCCAGTCGGAACCTCTTCCCTCGGTACGTGAACCTGCCCGCGAGATGGTTTCTCGCGGGGCTTCGGGTCCTCCCGAGCATCCTCTGGGCGGTCATCTTCGTGATCCTCGTCGGTACGGGGCCGCCGGCGGGCGTCCTCGCGATCAGCCTCTACACGATCGGGTTCGTCGGCAAACTCGAGTACGAGGCGTTCGAGGGACTCGATTCGGAGCCGATGGAGGCGGTAAGCTCCCTCGGCGCGAGTCGGTTCCAGGTACTCCGCTTCGTCGTCCTCCCCCAGGCTGCTAACGCCCTGATCAGCCAGGCGTTGTTCACCTTCGAGTACAACGTGCGCCACGCCAGCGCGATCGGGATCGTCGGTGCTGGCGGTATCGGATACTACATCATTGGATACCTGGAATTTTTCGCCTACGATAGGGTTATCGTCCTGCTCGGTATCGTGTTCGTGGTTGTGATCGTCATCGATGAACTGAGCTACTGGCTCCGTTCGATCTTCGTCGGAAACGCAAGCGCACGCTTACGAAAATGACGGTCGGCTCATAGGGATTATCGTAGGAGTTCATAGACCTCCCAATTCGGGACCGAAAAACGGGATCGGTCGATCGGCCAGCGAGATCTCCGGTCGACTACGATAATCCCTATCAGTAATCCCTACTGCATTACTTACTCTTGTCTTTCGGTACGTTGTCGACGGAGTTCGATCGATCGGGCTAACACGCCCGAGCGGAACAGAGTGTGGAAATCACTATTTAGTCGACGGTATAAATATTA
This sequence comes from Halococcaceae archaeon, assembly GCA_007128515.1. Taxonomy (GTDB): domain Archaea; phylum Halobacteriota; class Halobacteria; order Halobacteriales; family Halalkalicoccaceae; genus Natronorarus. The sequence goes on from SKXI01000041.1 coordinate 1,432, forward strand.
AATATATTATCTAAATTTTGGACGGAGTATGGAAAATAGTGATTGTAGATAGTGATGGATAGACAGTCGTTCGGGGACAGACCGCGTCCTTCGGACCGAATACGGGAGGATCGCATCGGAAACGCGAGAACAACAGGCATGACACGCAGGACCAACGTGGACAGGGAAGCACCGACGCGGCGAACGTTCGTAAAGGTCGTAGCAGTTGGAGGGATCGCCCTCGGTCTCGGTGGTGTGACGACCGCTCAAGACGAACCGCAACGGATCGAACTGGTAGGTACTGCCGGCGGCTGGGAGGGGGTCGCGCCCGGCGCTATCGCCGGAGAGACCAACCCGACACTGCAGCTGACGGAGGGACAGGAGTACGAGGTCGTGTGGGAAAACGGCGACGGACAGCCCCACGATTTCGTCATCGAGAGCGAAGCTGGCGATCGTATCGTCGATACCGACCTGATGGATGAGGAGGGAGCGACACAGTCCGTCGGGTTCACCGCCGATGTGGACCTCGTCGAGTACTTCTGTTCAGTCCATCCCGGTACCATGGTCGGGGCCATCGAGGTCGACGTCACCGAGGAGGAAGAGGAGGAACCGGAAGCGGAACCGGAGGAGGTCGAAGAGGAAGACGAACCCGAAGAGGAGGAGCCTGAGGAAGAAGAAGAGGAGGACGAAGAGGTCGAAACCGACGTCTTGAGGGAGTTCGAGGCGGTCCTGACGGGCGAGGCCCACGGCGTCGAGACGGACGCCTCTGGTCACACGACGTTCGAAGTCGAGGACGATGAGACGAGCGCTCGCTACACGGTAGCCGTCGAGCGGATCTGTGACGTGACACAGGCGCACATCCACCTCGGAGCAGAAGGCGAGGAGGGACCCGTCGTCGTCTGGCTCTATCCGGAGGAGGGTATGGCGCCCGAACTGAGGGAGGGGCTCGTCACGGGAGTCCTCGCCGAGGGGACCATCACCGAGGACGACCTCGTCGGTGAGTGGGAGGGCGCCGACTTCGCTGACGTGGTAGCGACGTTCGAGGAAGGGGGAGCGTACGTCAACGTCCACACCGAAGCGCACCCCGGTGGCGAGATCCGCGGTCAGATCGAACCCGTCGGCTGATCGTAGATCGTTCGGTACCCGAGCACCGAGAACGGGAACGCTCCGATCACGCCCTGAACGGTCCGGCCCTCCGAACGGGTGTAGAACGTCGGTGAATTTCTGAGCAATCGCTTCGATTCCCGACTTCGTCGTGTATCGCTCCCAGCCGGAACAGATCTGATAGGGATCATCGTAGAAGTTCGTGATTTCTCGAACGCGAATCGAGCGATGTCGGTGGTGTGTGCGCCTGGGAGATCCGGATGGCCACGACGATCCGTATGAGAAGTTCGAAGACGTGACGTTCGTCCGTAGCCGTAACCGGAGCCGCTGTCGTCGTCATCGTCCGGGTCGTCGTCCGGTTCCGGATCGCCGGCAGCGTCGGTCGGTTCGTCCGCACCGATACAACCGCGCGAGACCCGCAATGGTCATCGCACCCGTAGCCAGGACAGTGCGTCGTGTGAGCCGGATAGTCCCCCCGTTGATCGAGCCGGCCATGAGGATTTTCCAAACTTCGTCCGAAATCCATCCCTGTCTCCAGCTGCTCGACTTATGCCCACGTGATTTTGAAGAGGATGAGGAGCGCCAGTGTCTCTAACCCACAGAGGAGCGTCAGGCCGATCTGCACGTCAGTACCCGCATTGACGAACCACCCGACGAACACCGGGTGAAGCGAATAAAAATACAACCAGAGGAGGTTCTGCACGAGGAGGAACATCGCGAACACGAGCAGGCCGAGCGTGTGGCTGGCGCCGTACTGACGGTAATTCCGAAGCCAGATCGAGCCGAGGACTAACAGCAGGAGGACGTTCACTCCCGCTGCGGCCAGGGCCACACTAAGCCAGACGCTCATCGGTTCTCCGTTGCCGTGCGACGGTTATGGCTGTTATCCAAAGTTCGTCCCTATTCATCGTTCTCCGGGTCGACCGCCTCGAAGATCTCCTCGACCGTCTCCCAGTTCGCTTCGGTTTGATCGGTGAACAGGTAGACAGCCGCGTACTCTTCACCGCTTCGTTTCATGATGTTGTTCTTCATCAAAACGTCGAGATGGTGGCGAACGGTAGTGTAATCGAGGTCGAGATCGTTCGCGAGCTGGTTGGCGTTCCGTGGCCGTTCGTCCAGCGCTCTCAGTATCCGAACCCGTGTGGGTCCGCCCCGAGAGCTGGCCAGAACGTACCAGAGGACGCCTTCCATCCGAATGGCCGTTCTCCCAGGACCACCGTAAAGACACTGTTGGCCGTGTGTATCTCGGCACCC
>SKXI01000453.1 GCA_007128515.1 Halococcaceae archaeon
CCCGTTCGGGCGGCTGGTCGGTTCTGCAGTCGATCAGAGAACGACGGTGAGCCCACCGCCGAGGATACAGAGCGCGCCGAGACCGAGACAGACGACCCAGAACTCGACCCTGTGGACGATCCGCATGAGCGCGTCGATCACGACGTAGCCGACGACCGCGCTCGTGAGGAGCGCGAGGACCGCCTCCGCTCCCGTGTTCGTCGGCACGCCGCCCGTGTCGAGGACGATCAGGACACCTGCGCCGAGACCGGCCGGGATCGAGAGCAGAAACGAGAGCCGGAACGCCGAGGGACCGGCGTGGCCCCGGAAGAGCAGGACGCTCGCCGTCGTCCCCGACCGGGAGACGCCGGGGAGGATCGAGAGCCCCTGGATCGCGCCGACGAGCACCGCGTCGAGCAGGTTCGGGTGCTCTTTCTCGCCGAGGCCGATCGCCTCCGTCGCCCGCTGGAGGAGACCGGTGAGCACCAGTAACACCCCGATGACGGCGACGAACAGCCCCCCGGTGAGTTCGCTCGCGAGGTCGATGAACAGCACGTAGAGCGGGATGCCGATCAGGCCGGTCATCGCGCAGGCGACGACCACGAACGTGGTGTCGGCGTTCGGGCCGGTGAACGCACCCTCGGGCCGCCAGCCCGGTGCGGCCGCGACCGCCTCGCGGATCGTCTCCCGGTAGTAGACAGCCGCCGAGAGCGTCGTTCCGACCTGCAAGAAGAGCGCGAGCTGGACGGCGATCTCGGGCGAGACGCCCATCACGGTCAGAAAGAGCGAGACGTTCCCGGTGCTGGAGATCGGCAGCCACTCGACGATGCCCTGGAGGACCCCGGCGAGGACGGCGACGACCAGCTCACGGAGACTCATCGTCTTCGTGGACTCGCGTGGGCGTCAAAACGCGTCCGGTCTCGGTCCGTCACCGTCTCGTCGATCGCCCGCCGTCGGTCTGTGACTCGCTCCCACGGCCGGAGCGACCGACCTCTGCCCGCTCGCCGGGGCGATCGGCGTTCACCGGTGTGCGGTCGGGAGAGAGCTGTGCCAGCGAGGGGGCGTCGTCCCCACGGTCGGCCTCCGCGGACGCCTCCGAGACGGTGGTGTCGAACCGATCGGGTTCGGCGACGCTCGCGATCAGGTAGCCGACCGCCAGCGCGCCGATGATCGACCCGGGGCCGTTGTGATAGAGGGTGTAGGCCTCGAAGAGCTGGCTCACGGCGAACCCACAGGCGAGCGCGAGCGCGGCGACGTCGACGGTCCGGACCCTCACGAGACCGTGGAGGATCGATCCGAAGACCAGGAGCGCGTACCCGGCGACGCCGAGCAGCCCCGTCCGGATCCAGATCGAGAGGTAGGAGTTGTGCGGGCTCGGCTGGCCGATCCCGTCCGGAACGTACGGTGCGATCACCTCGCTGGTGCTGACGATCCCTTGGCCGGCGAGCGTCGGGTTCTCCCGGATCGCCGAGAGGCTCGCCCGCCAGAGGTCGAACCGGTTCGCCGGGTCGATCGGGATGACCGAGAGGTAGATCCCCACGAGGAACGCGGGGATCGCGATCCCGATCCCGACGACCGCGACCGGGACCGCCCGCCAGTCGGTGAGGCTGTACGCGGCGTAGATCGTGACCCCGACGCCGGCGGCGAGCCAGCTCGCACGGCTGTTCGAGAGGTAGAGGCCGACGAGGTTGAGTCCGAGCAACCCGACCATCAGGAGCGCGCCGAGGACGGCCCCGCGTTCGAGCGACCGGAGCGCCTCGACGAACGCCGCGACGGTACCCGCGAAGGCGACGATCCCGAACGTGTTCGGGTTGCCGAACGCCGAGCGGACGACCGCGAACTCCCGGTCGAGACCCGGTGGGGATATCGTGTTCGTCCACGGCTCGACCGCCAGGAACCAGACCGTGTAGCTCCGTCCGAGCGCGGAGGGAATGCCGACGACCGCCAGCACCCCCCCGAAGAACGCGAGCGTCCAGAGGAAGAGCCGCGGTGAGACGTAGCGCGGGAAGACGAAGAGATTGAGGCCGAGGATGACGCCCGAGGTGACCGCGAAGACGGCGAGACCCCCGCCCGGAGCGACGGCCAGCGTGTGGTAGAGAAAGGCCCCGAAGACCACCCCGAAACAGAGCAGGTACGGGAACGTCCGGGAGAGGTAGGCGGGGGCGTCGTGCTGGACGGACAGGTAGGCCAGGACCGAGAGCCAGAGGAGGACGAGCGCGAAGACGCTGTCTTCGAACGTGCCGAGCGCCTGCCAGGTGACGGTGAAGGCAGCCAGAAGCGTCAGGCCGAACTGAGCGAGCAAGAACATCGAGGTGTCGGTCCCACTCGTACGGTAGTCGTACTGGTTGAACGCGAGAAAGCCGATGAAGATCCCCAACAGCGCGAGGTGGATCGGGCCGACCGGCGTGAACTGCATGCTCAAGAGGAGGACGAGGAGGAGGCCGAACGCCGCGTGTACGTACGTGTCCATTGTGTCGCCTGTCGGTTCGGCTTCGTCGATACGCGTCTTGGTTATCCTGTGTCAAAGCCCTGTTGGTGGACGAACGTCTTCCGGGCCGGTGAGAGGCCCCTTTCGACGGTCTCCGAGGCGGTACTCTCGCTTAGTGTGGCTTTAGTATAGTAGCTGAGAGGAGTGGTGGGGTGTGAGGGTGAGCGTCGTCGTCCCGACCTACGACCGGGCCTCCGTCCTCCTGCGTGCGATCGACAGTGTCCTCGCCCAGAGCCACGAGCACCTCGAACTGCTGGTCTGCGACGACGGTTCGTCCGACGACACGAAACGGGTCGTCGCCGCCTACGACGACGACCGGATCCGGTACTTGCCGGGAGATAACCGGGGTGCGAACGCCCCGAGAAACCGTGGCATAGAGGCCGTCCGCTCCTCTCGTCCCCTTTCTCGACTCGGACGAGGGGCTCCACTCGACACAGATAGAACGGGTGATCGAGGCGCTTCGGGGTGAGCCCCCGAGGTGTGCCGGCGCGTTCACCTCCTACCGGAAGGTCCGAGACGGGGAGCCTTACGACCCGATCAGTGCCCGGGACGGGCGGGTGACCCACGAGGAGATCACACGAGCCAACGTCGTGGGGGCTTTTCCCGTACGACGTTTCGGAGGGAGGTGTTCGCGCTCACGGAGGGCGGCCATACCGGAGAGAAACGGTACCTACGCCTCGTTATCCCGACCTATTCCCAGCATAGGCGGAGCCCTCCGTCCCGCTTCGTGCGTGGTGGAACTCCTGTATGGTCGAAAGACATCTCATCCGGATCGGGTGGGGCCCGACACAGGCGGGTCTCTTCCCGGGCCTCGAGCTCCGACGCCCGAAAGCATGTTAGTTCTTATGCTAAAAACATCGGGTTTTATATCCTTCCGTGTCGATGGTGACTCGTATGAAGCGGAGGACCTACATCGAGCGGACCGGACTCGCGAGCGTCGGCCTCGGCGGACTACTGGCGGGCTGTCTCGGGAGCGACGATCCGGGCACGGTCGAGGGAGACGACGCGGGAAGCGACGGCGGGACGGACGAACCGGACGACGACGGTGAACGCGGGTCTGACGACGCCGACTCCCCGACCGGGACGTTCGCGACCGCCATCACGGATCAGCCGGGGGACATCGGCGACTTCGAGTCCTGCGTCGTCACCGTCACTGGGGCGTACGTGCTCCCCGGCGGGGCGAGCGGCGGCGGCGACGACCCCGAGTCGGACTCCGACGGGACGACCGAGGAGGACGGGAGCCACGAGGAGACGGCCGACGACGGGGGGTCGGACGATGGCGAGGAGGACGACGATGGCG
>SKXI01000380.1 GCA_007128515.1 Halococcaceae archaeon
GCGAGCGCGTTCACCGGATCGCCAGTCTCGCGGAAGTGTCGGCCGTCCTCGAGGTACGACCGCGCCATCTCGAGGCACTCTGCGGCGTCGCTCTCCCTCCCGTCGGCGGGGTCGGCGGCCGTAAGCGCCTCTGCCAGCAGCCGTTCGTACCGGTCGGTCTTCTCCTCGAGTTCTGCGGGCATGCGTGAGGGGGGTGTCGGACGGGACCTAACCCTGTCGGTAGCCTCGAGAACGCAAGCTAAATGTCCGACGCGAAGCTACGACTCCCATGAGCGACCCGCCACACGTCGAGGTCTACACTGCCGAGGACTGTTCGTACTGCGAGCGAGCGAGGGAGCTGCTCGAAGCGAAGGGCGTCGAGTACGAACTCCACGACGTCACCGGCGACGAGGCGGCGAAAGAGGCGATGGCCGAACGCGCCGACGGCCGGAAGACGGTCCCCGAGATCTTCGTCGACGACGAGCTGATCGGCGGCTACGACGAGCTGGTCGAACTCGACGAGTCGGGCGAGCTCGACGACCGCCTCGGGATCGAGAGCGACGGTGGCGAACACAGACGGATGATTGTCGCCGGGAGCGGTATCTCGGGGCTCACCGCGGCGATCTACGCCGGCAGAGCGAACAACGACCCGCTCGTGATCGAAGGCGGCGAACCCGGCGGTCAGCTCACGCTCACCACCGACGTGGCGAACTACCCGGGCTTCCCGGAGGGCATCTCGGGACCGGAGCTGATCGACCGGATGAAACGCCAGGCGAAACGCTTCGGCGCGGAGGTCGAACACGGCGTGATCGCGGACGTCGACGCCTCCTCGCGGCCGTTCCGGGTAGAGCTCCGCGACGGCACCGTCTACACGACGGACGCGCTGATCGTCGCGAGTGGGGCGAGCGCCCGCACGCTCGGGGTTCCCGGCGAGGACGAGCTCATGGGCTACGGCGTCTCGACCTGTGCGACCTGTGACGGCGCCTTCTTCCGCGACGAGGAGATGGTCGTCGTCGGTGGGGGCGACGCCGCCTGCGAGGAGGCGAGCTTCCTGACGAAGTTCGCGAAGAAGGTCTACCTCGTCCACCGTCGCGACGAGTTCCGCGCGGAGGGCTACTGGGTCGACCGGATCGAGGAGCAGGTCGAGGCGGGCGATATCGAACTCGTCCTCAACAGCGAGGTGACGGAGATCCACGGCTCCCCGGAGGCGGGCGTCGAGTCCGTCAGCCTGGTCCGTCACCCCGACGGCCGCCCGACCGCGAAGCTCGACGATCCCGAGACGGAGGCGTTCGACCTGGACGTCGGTGCCTTCTTCATCGCGATCGGCCACACGCCGAACACCGAGTTCCTCGAGGGGACCGGCGTCGAGATGGATTCTGAAGGGTATATCGAAGCGCGCGCCGGGACCGGCGGCGGGCAGACGAAGACCGACGTCGAGGGGATCTTCGCGGCGGGCGACGTCGTCGACTTCCACTACCAGCAGGCGATCACCGCCGGTGGGATGGGCTGTAAGGCGGCGATCGACGCCGACGACTACCTCGACGACCTCGACCGCGCCGTCGAGGGGAGCGCCGAACCGGCGCTGGCGGAGTCAGACGACTGAGACGGCTTCTCTACCTGTCTACCGCCGGCAGCGGCGGGTACCGGTCCGACCGGTGCGTACGGACAGCGGTCCGTAGGACCGGGTGTAACGTCACCCTAATCCCGCGTATCCCCCGCATAACAATGTCTCCCGATCGGTCAATCGTCGTATGAGCGAGGGGGAGTCCGACACCGAGTCGGCCGTCGATCGGATGGGGGAGGGGGCGATCGACGCGGAGGTGATCATCGACCCCTCGACCGACGCCCTGTCGCTCGTCGAGCGGGCAGTCGAGCGCGCGCCGGTCGGTGTCACGATCTCCGACGCACGCCTGCCGGACAACCCGCTCGTCTACGTCAACGACGCCTTCGAGCGCATCACGGGCTACGGGAGCGAGGAGGCGCTCGGGACGAACTGTCGGTTCCTGCAGGGCGAGGAGACGGACCCGGAGCCGGTTCGAGAGATGCGCGAGGCGATCGCGGCGGGTCGTGGCGTCACCGTCGAGCTTCGCAACTACAGGAAGGGGGGCGAGGCGTTCTGGAACCGGGTGGAGATCGCACCGCTGTACGACGGGGAGGGCGAGCTCACCCACTTCGTCGGCTTCCAGAGCGACGTCACCGCCCGGCGGGAGGCGGAGGCGGAGGTCGAACGCCGTGTCGAGGAGGTGTCGCGCGAGCGCGAGGCGCTCTCGTACCTGCTCGATCGGGTCGGCGGGCTCCTCGGCGACGTCACGGAAATCCTCGTCCGGGCGACCGAACGCGACGGCGTCGAACGGGCGGTCTGCGAGCGGCTCACCGCAGCCGACGCCTATACGAACGTCTGGATCGGCGACCGGGACGCACGGACCGGGGAGATCCGACCCCGGGTCTGGTCCGGGGCGGAGAGACCGGATGCGGTCGAGGATCCCCGGCACCCGGTCGCCCGCGCGCTCTCGACCGAGGAACGACTCTTCTCACACCGAGGGGATCCGGAGTTCACGGCCCCCACGGAGTCGCTCTCGTCGCTCGCTGCCGTCCCGCTCGTGCACGCCGACCTCGAACACGGCGTCCTGGTCATCTACGACGAGGTCGAGGGGCGCTTCGACGACCGGGAGGCGGTGATCGTCGAGTCGATCGGGCGGGCGCTCGCGGGCACGCTCAGCGCGGCCGCGAACGCCCGCGTTCTCGCCAGCGACAACGTGATCGAACTCGAGTTCGTGCTGGCCGACGATACGCTGCCCTTCGTGGCGCTCTCGAGCGACGAGGGGTGTCGTCTCCAGTACGAGGGTTCGGTGCCAGGAACCGACGGCACGCAGTCGCTCTTTTTCACCGTCGAGGGGGCATCACCGGAGCGCGTGCTCGCGTTCGCCCGCGAGCGGGAGAACGTGGAGGCGACGCTCCAGACCGAGGGGGGCGAGACGAGCCTGTTCGAGCTCCGCGTCGACTCGCCGTCGATCGTCGAGGCACTCGCCGACCGGGGCGCTCGCACGCTCTCGATCGAGGTCGACGATGGAGCGGCCACCCTCACCGTCGAGACGGTGCCGGGGTCGCCGCGGTCGATCGCCGCGTGGCTCACCGATACGTACGACCGGGCCGACCTCGTCGCCTACCACGAGCGCGAGCGCCCGCCACGAACCAGGGAGGAACACAGGAGCTCGCTGAAAGAACGACTGACCGACAGACAGCTGATGGCGCTCCAGCGGGCGTATCTGAGCGGGTACTACGACGCGGACCGAACCGCGTCCGGTGACGAGATCGCGGCATCGATGGGGATCGGACGGTCGACGTTCCACCAGCACCTCCGTGCGGCCGAACGAAAGCTCATCGCCGAGTTCCTCGATCGGTGATACCCCACTAGTCGGGTATAGCCTTCACTACCGTGTCGCCCCAATTATAGATTGGATATACTCATGTCAGAAGGCATACTCTCGAGACGGCGATTCGTACAGATCGGTAGCGGCGTAGCGGTCGTCGGCCTCGCGGGCGGGTACGCGGCGGCGGACAGCCACGAGGATGACGACGACGAGGAGATGGACGACGAGGAGATGGACGACGAGGAAGAGGAAGAAGAGGAGATGGACGACGACGAGGAGATGGACGAAGAGGAGGCGTCGGCGTTCGTCTCGGTGGCCCACCTCTCGCCGGACGCGCCGAACGTCGACGTCTACGTCGACGACGACCTCGTCATCGAGGACCTCCCGTTCGGTGAACTCACCGGCTACC
>SKXI01000013.1 GCA_007128515.1 Halococcaceae archaeon
GTCCGGCCGTACGCGCCGACGGGCCACCGCCACGAGGCCGAGATCGAACAGTACCTCGGGACCTCGGTGGCGTTCACGGTCCACGCGATCGAGATGATCCGCGGGGCCGCCGCGACCTGTCACGTCTTCCCGAACGAGCGGGTGACCAAGCGTGACCTCTGGGGGGCATACAGGGAATCGTTCGCCGAGGAGCCGTTCATGCGAACCGTCGCCGGCGGTGGTGGCGTCTATCGCTACCCCGAGCCGAAGGTCGTGGCAGGGACGAACTACTGCGACGTCGGGTTCGAACTCGATCCAGCCAATAAGAGAGTCGTCGTCTTCTCGGCGATCGACAACATGATGAAGGGCTCGGCGGGCCAGGCGGTCCACGCGGCGAACCTCGCGCTCGGCTTCGAGGAGACGCTCGGCCTGGAGTTTCAGGGGCTACACCCCGTGGGATCCCCATGAGTGAGGCACCGATCGCCACGAGCGGCGATCCCGTCGTCGTGAAGATCGGCGGTGCGCGCGCGGTCGAGCCGGAAGGTGCGCTCGCCGACATCGCGAGGCTGGTCGAAGAGCGCGTCGAGGTGGTCGTCGTCCACGGCGGCTCGACGGCAGTGGACGAACTCCTCTCCCGGCTGGGGATCGACCCCGAGTACGTCACCACCCCCGGCGGTGTCACGGGTCGCTTTACCGACGAGGAGACGATGGAGGGGTTCGTGATGGCGATGGCGGGCGTGAACCTCGACCTCACCGTCGGTCTTCGGAACGAGGGCGTCGACGCGGTCGGGTTATCGGGTGCCGACGGCGGCCTGCTCACCGGCGTCAGGAAGTCCGCAGTCAGGGTGCTCGAGGGCGGGAAGAAGAAGATCAGACGCGGCGACCACTCCGGACGGATCGACGACGTGAACGACGACCTGCTTCGCAGCCTCCTCGCGGAGGGATACACGCCGGTCGTCTCGGTGCCGATGCTGGCCGACGACGGCGTGGCGGTGAACGCCGACGCGGACCGGGCGGCCGCGGCGGTCGCCGGCGCGATCGGCGCGCGGCTCGTCGTTCTCACGGACGTCGAGGGCGTCTACGAGGACCCCGACGACTCCGCCACCCTGATCGAGACCGTGGACTCGCCGGAGGCCTTCGCGCGTACCGAAGAGGCCGCCGAGGGGTTCATGCGCAAGAAGGTGATGGCCGCCCGCGAGGCGCTCTCGGGGGGAGCGCGCGCGGTGATCGTCTCTGACGCCAACAGGGAGGAGCCGATCTCGGCTGCGCTCGCCGGGGCGGGGACCCGGTTCTCCGAGACGGCGCTCGCGGAGGAGGCCGAGCGATGAGCGGCTTCGTCTTCTCGGAGAAGCCGATCCGGATCGCGAGCGGCGAGGGAGTCCATCTCTACGCCGACGACGGCACCGAGTACCTCGACTTCGGCGCGAGCTACGCCTGTACGCCGGTCGGCCACTGTCACCCGCGCGTGGTCGAGGCGGTTCGCGAACAGGCCGGCGAGCTGTTCTACGTCCAGGGGTCGTACCCGAACGACGCGCGCGACGCCCTGTATGGGAGACTCGCGGAGCTCTCGCCCGGTCTCGAGAACGTCTGGCTCTGTAACTCGGGGACGGAGGCGAACGAGGCGGCGTTGAAGTTCGCACGGTCGGCCACGGGTAATCGAAAGGTCGTCGCGGCGATGCGCGGCTTCCACGGCCGGACGATGGGCGCGCTCGCGGCGACCTGGAAGGGCAAGTACAAGGAGCCGTTCGAGCCGCTACCCGCCGGCTTCGAGTTCGTTCCCTACGGCAGTGAGGAGAAGCTCGCGGAAGCGGTCGACGAGGAGACGGCGGCGGTGATCCTCGAGCCGATCCAGGGCGAGGGCGGCATCAATCCCGCACCCGAGGGGTATTTGGAGAGCGCCCGTGAGACCTGTGACGAGACCGGCGCGGCGCTGATCCTCGACGAGATCCAGACGGGGCTGGGGCGGACGGGCGACCTCTGGGCCTGCGAGCACGACGGCGTCACCCCCGACATCCTCACGACGGCGAAGGGGATCGCGAGCGGCCTGCCGCTCGGCGCGACGCTCTGTGCGGACTGGATCGCCGAGGGCGCGGGTCCCCACGGCTCGACGTTCAGCGGGAACCCGCTCATGTGTGCCGCGGCGACAGCGACGCTCGACGTCCTCGTCGAGGAGGAGCTGACCGCGAACGCGGCCGAGATCGGTGGGCACCTCCACGAGGGACTGATCGAGGCCGATCTCCCGGTCCGGGACGTCCGGGGCCGCGGGATGATGATCGGCGTCGAGGTGAAACGGGGGGCGAACCGGCTCCTCCGGGACCTCGCCCTCGAGCATCAGATCCTCGCGCTGCCGGCCGGTCGGACCGTGCTGCGGCTCCTCCCGCCGCTCGTGCTCGACGAGGGTCACGCGGACAGCGTCGTCGCCGCGGTGAGCGACGTTCTCGCTCCGACCGCCGAGTCATGAGCGTGAACTCGGAGACGGTCGGGAGCGAGACCGCACGTGAACTGCTGATCGAGACGGTCTCGATCCCGTCGGTCTCGGGCGACGAACGCGACGCCGCAGGGCACCTGGTGGGGTTCTTCGAGGAGCACGGACGGGAAGCGTGGCTTGACGCGGTCGGGAACGTCCGCGCGCCGGGCGACGATTCGGTGCTCCTCACGTCGCACATCGACACCGTTCCGGGGGAGATCCCGGTCCGCGTCGAGCGCGAGGACGAGACGGAGATGCTGTGGGGCCGTGGCGCCGTCGACGCGACGGGCCCGCTCTGTGCGATGGCGTGCGCTGCGGTCGAGACGGGCGCGAGCTTCGTGGGTGTCGTCGGCGAGGAGACCGACTCCCGCGGGGCACGTCACCTCGTCGAGGAACGCGAGGCCCCCGACGCGGTGGTGAACGGCGAGCCGAGCGGCGCCGACGGCATCACGCTCGGCTACCGGGGGATACTCTCCGGGCGATACAGCGTACAAACGGCGTCCGCACACACCTCGAGACCGGAGCCGAACGCGATCCAGCGGGCGATGACGTGGTGGGGTCGAATCGAGAGGGAGGTCGCGACCGATTCCGAAGGACCGGTCTTCGAGAGCGTGACGGCGAAGCCGGTGAGGGTCGAGGGAGGGATCGCCGACGACGGCCTCGCGGTCGAGGCGACGATCGACGCCGGCTTCAGGATCCCACCCTCGTCATCGGCCGACGAGCTTCGAGCGGCCGTCGAGGCCGAGGTCCGGGAAGGCGAGATCGAGTGGAACGATCCGATCCCACCCACGATGCAGAGCCCGCGGACGCCGCTCGCCCGGGCGTTCCGGGTCGCGATCCGGGCGGAGGGCGGCGAGCCGCGCCTGCTCAGGAAGACCGGGACGAGCGACATGAACGTCTACGCCGGTGCCTGGGACTGCCCGATGGTCACGTACGGTCCCGGCGACTCGGCGCTCGATCACGCGCCGGACGAACGACTCGGCCTCGCGGAGTACGACCGTGCGATCGCGGTGCTCCTGCGGGTCTATACCGAGCTGTGTGGTGAAAGCCAGTGAGAACGATGACCGACACGAACCCGAGACACTTCCTCGACGTCGACGACCTGACGGCCGACGAACTGGAGACCGTCCTCGACCTGGCGGCCGAATACAAACGCAAACAGCGGGCAGGCGAGGCCCACCCCGACCTCGAGCGGCGGACCCTCGGGATGCTCTTTCAGAAGCCGAGTACGCGCACCCGAGTCTCGTTCGAGACGGGGATGACCCAGCTCGGAGGACACGCCGTCTTCCTCGGCGA
>SKXI01000126.1 GCA_007128515.1 Halococcaceae archaeon
GGTCGACAAACCTGGCTCGATGTACCGGGAGATATCGAAGCCCGCGTACACCCGAAAGGAGTACATCACCGGGATCCCCGGCTCGAAGATCGCACAGCACCGCATGGGCGACCGGAACAAGCACACGGACGAGTGGCCGATCCAGATCAGCCTCGTCGTCGAGGAGGAGGGCCAGATCAGAAACGGCGCGCTCGAGGCCTCGCGGCTCGCGATGAACCGCCACCTGCTCAAGAGCCTCGGCGAGGGCAACTACGCGGCGACGCTCCGGAAGTTCACCCACCACGTCCTCCGGGAGAACAAACAGGCGACCGGCGCGGGCGCGGACCGCGTCTCCGACGGGATGCGCCAGTCGTTCGGCAAGGTCGTCGGAACCGCCGCACGGATCGGCGCCGAGGAACGCGTGTTCACCATCTGGTGTGACGTCGAGGACGCCGACGTCGCGAAGGAGGCGCTCCGACGCGCGTACAACAAGATCGCGCCTCCCTGCAGGATCGAGGTCGAACGCGGCGAAGAGCTGCTGATCGCGTAACTCCGTCCTCGCTCACTCGTTCTTGCAGGTGTCGATTCCCAGCACCCGGTTGCCCAGACAGCGCCCGCTCACCACGTTGAACGTCAGGCCGATCCCCGCGACGATGGCGAGCAGCGCGCCCGGCGAGGGCCCGTCCCTGAACAGGCCACGGTAGGCGACCACGAACAGGAGCGCGGCGAGCACGCCCCGAACGACTCGATCCGCACCGCCGACGTTTCGTTCCATAGCTCCCGTTGGGACGGCTCCGACATACCTTTTGACCCCGCTTCCCTCCTCCGCGTATGCGCCTCGCGGTCACCACCCGTGCGGAGACGTACGACCGCCTCAGCGACCTCCTCCCCCCTCACGGCATCGACGTCGGCTTCCTCCGGGCGACCGAGCGGGCCACCGTGCTCGACGAGCCCCCCGCGGAACGGTTCGACGTCGGCCTCGTCGCCCCCTCTCGCGCGATGGAGGCCGGGGTCGTCGACGCCAGGCACGGGATCCCGTGGGTGAACGACCGGGAGGCGATCCTCCGGTCCAGGAACAAGGCAGCGGTGATAGCCCGCCTCGCGCGTGCGGGGATTCCGGTACCGGAGACCGTCTCCGTCTCGAACCCTGTCGGCGAGGACGTGCTCGCCGAGGTCTTCGAGCGGTTCGACCCGCCGGTCGTCGTGAAGCCGAACTCCACGACCAGAGGGGTCGGCGTCGCGCTTGCCGGGGACCTCGACAGCTTCCTCGGGATCTGTGATTACCTCGCGCTGGTCCACGACTACCGGGCGACCGGCGACCGTTCGTTCCTGGTCCAGGAGTACGTCCCGGACGCGACCGACTACCGGGCGATGGTGGTGGAGGGGGAGTACGTCGGGGCGGTCGAGCGCCGGCTCTCGTCGCGGGCGCGCGCGAGCGGGCGATGGAAACACAACGTCCACCGGGGCGCGACCGCCGAGGGGGTGTCCCTCCCGGCCGACCTTCGAGAGCTCGCCGAGGCGACGGCTCGGACGCTCGAGGTCCCGTATCTGGGCGTCGATCTCCTGGTGAGCGGGACGCGAGCGGTCGTCTCGGAGACGAACGCCCGGCCGACGATCGACGAGACGACGAAGTACGAACCCGACTTCGAGGGCCGGCTCGTCGAACTGATCCGCTCGCGGGTCTAGCACTCCGCCAAGCGTCGACCGACGAGTGGGACCGAACGACCGCTGTCGGTTCCACTCGCCCGTTCAGGCGTGGCGAAGCACTAGCCGAAGAGGAGCGGGGACTGCTCGGCGGCGGCGGCGAGCGTCTCGAAGCGTGCCTCGGCGGCGTCCGAAAGCGGGTAGGTCCCGTGGCGGGGGCCGGACGACTCGGTGGACTCGACGGTGCACCCGATCGCGGTATCGATCGACTCGACGGTCCCGCCGACGAGGCCCGGGACGAGCGTCGGCACGCCGGCGCGCTCACAGAGTTCGCGTGCGGCGGTGGGGCCGACGTAGACCCGCCGTTCGTCGATATCGGCGAGGACCATCGCGAAGGGCGTCGCGTCGAACTGCGCCTCGAGGAACCGCTGGGCCGGCTCGTCGTACCAGGAGAGCGTCCCCACTTCCGGCAGTCGACGAAGCGCGCTCGGGGTCGCCGAACGGAACGGACACTCGCCGTCGTAGACGAGGACGGCACGGCAGTCGGCGTCGTTGGGGCGGATCCGGGTCGCCGTCATTCGTCTGGGGGATGAGCGGTTACTCGACGTCGATGTCGGCCGAGCCGTCGGCGGCGTCGAAGCTCACCTCGAGTACGCCGTTGTTGTACGTCGCGTGCGCGGAGTGTTCGTCCACGCGGGTCGGAAGACGCACCCGCTCGTCGTACTCGCGGCGCTCGCTGTTCGCGCTGATCGTGAGCGTCTCGCCGTCACAGGTGAGCCCGATGTCCGACTTCTCGACGCCCGGCATGTCCGCGACGACGCGCACCGCGTCGCCGTCGTCGTAGACGTCGACGTGGGTGTCGGTACCGAAGCCGGCGTCGGCGCTGACGTCGACACGCGCGTCGACGCCCATCATCTCGTTCATCATCCGCTCGATCTCGCGGAAGAGGTCGTCGAAGGGGTCGTTCCGGTCGTCGCGTCTCATAGCGACCGATAGGGACGGCTGGGTGAAAGCTCTTGCTCAGACGGCGAGCGATGCACGTTCGCGACCGACGACCGCCGGCAGCCCGACCCCGAGCGACTCGTCGGTGAGCGCCATGCTCTCTTCCTTGCTCGCGAGCCCGCAGATCGCACGGATCGCGTCGATGTTCTCCGGGATCACGTCGCTCTCCTGGTGGATCGCCTGGAAGCAGTAGAGCTCGTTCCCCGAGACGGAGACCGACTCGCCCCAGACGCAGTTCTCCCAGAGGTCGCCGCGCGGACGGCCCATGTCCCGGGCGTACTCCCGCAGTTTGCCGGTGCCGTCCGCGTCGAGGCGTTCGGGGACGACGAAGAGCCGGGACTCGCCCTCGAACAGCTCTCGAACCTCGGCGGCGCTCGGCTCGCTCCCGAGTTCGAGGTTGAGGCTGTGGACGTGCATCAGCGTCGCCGGCACCTTCAGCCCGAGCGTGTCGATCGCGAGGTCGGGGAAGATCGTGTTCACGTCCGGGCCGTGGTGGGAGGGCAGCGCCATCGGATCGGGCACGATGTCGTTGATCGGCCCGCGTCCCGTCTGGTCCGGATCACCGCCGCGACGGACGAGCGTCGCGCGCACCTTCTCGACGCCGAACGTCTCGGAGAGCGGGGCGACGAGCCGCGAGAGCCCGGTCGTGTTACAGGAGACGACCCGGACGTACCGCTCGCCCTCGGCCGCCTCGAAGTTCGCGCGGGCGTTGAAGCTCGTCCCCGTCAGGTCGTGGTCTTCTTTCCCCTGGAAGATCGCCGGCGTGTCGGCGGCCTCGTAGACGGGCTTGTACGTCGCGCCGATCCCGCCGGGGGTGGCGTCGACGACGACGTCACACCGCTCGACGAGCTCCTCGACGGTGCCGGCGACGTCGACGTCCGCCCGCCGGAACTCGCGTATGCGGTCGTCGATCGTGTAGAGCGGATACCCCCGGGCGCCCGCACCGTCGGCACCCAGATCGGGACTCGTCTTCGCGACGCCCACGACCTCCATGTCCGGCTGTGCGGCGACCGCATCCGCGACGCGCTTCCCGATCGTTCCGTATCCGTTGATGCCGACTGTGACCATGGAGAGGAATCGACGATCCGAGGGAATAATATTTGCGGGTTAAAGGTTA
>SKXI01000495.1 GCA_007128515.1 Halococcaceae archaeon
CCGCACGAGCAGGCCGGGTTCGTCTACGCGGGTGAACTCACCTTCCTCGACGACGAGGGCGGGGAGACCGTCGTCGTCGCCGGCGACTCGTACACGATCCCCGGCGACGAGGCCCACGCGGCCGAGAACCGTGGCGACGGCCCCGTGGAGGGCGTGGACATCTTCAGCCCACCGCGCGAGGACCCACCCTGGCAGGAGACGAACCCGGAGGAGTGACCGGCCGAGAACGGCGGTCGTCACCGGGACAACAGTTATACAGCCCGTCGTCACAGGGGTACGGGGGAGAGCGTATGCCAAGCGTTAGCGAACTACAGGAGATGTACGAGCAGGCGGTGACGGCGCGTCGGTACGAAGAACGCCTCCAGGAGGAGTACCTGGAGGGGAAACAGCCCGCGTTCGACATCTCGGCCGGACCGATCCCGGGCGAGTTGCACCTCGCGGCCGGCCACGAGGCCGCCGCCGTGGGCGTCTGTCAGCACCTGCGCGATTCGGACGTCGTGACCGCGCCACACCGACCGCACCACGTCGCGATCGCGAAGGGCGTCGACCTGCGGCGGATGACCGCCGAGATCTTCGGCCGCCGAACGGGGCTGTCGAAGGGAAAGGGCGGACACATGCACCTCTACGACCCGGAGGTGAACTTCGCGTGCAGCGGCATCATCGCCCAGGGCTGTCCGCCCGCGGTCGGTGCCGCGCTCGCGGCGAAGAAACGGAACACCGACGACGTCGCCGTGGCGTACCTCGGCGAGGGAGCGATCAGCCAGGGGGCGTTCCTCGAGTCGCTCAACCTCGCGGGGCTGCACGACCTGCCGGTCGTCTTCGTCGTCGAGGACAACGACTGGGCGATCAGCATGCCCAAGGGACGCGTGACCGACGTCGACGACGGCTCCCGGCGGGCCGACGGCTTCGCGGTGCACGGCGACCGCGTCGACGTCGACGACGCCGTCGCCGTCTACGAGGCCGCCGGCGAGGCGGTCGGGCGGGCGCGAAACGGCAACGGCCCGACGCTGCTCGAGGTACAGGTCCACCGGCGGATGGGCCACTTCATGGGCGATCCCGAGAGCTACCGGCCGGAGGCGGACGCCGAGCGGGCGGAGGCGCTCGACTCGATCCCGCGTCTGGAAGAGCGCCTCCGGGCACACGGCGTCGAGGACGACGAGATCGAGGGGATCCGCGAGCGTGCCAACGACCGCGTCGAGGACGCGATCGTGTGGGCGAAAGACCAGCCCCAGCCCGACCCGGAGGAGGCCTACGAGGACGCCTTCACACAGCAGCCGGAGGGGTGGCCGGAGCGACCGGAGGTCGCCGCGACCGACGGGGGTGAGCGGTGATGGCGCAGGTCGAGGCGCCCGGTCCGGAGACGACCGATCGGGAGCTGACGATGAGCCGGGCGATGGTCGAGGCGATCCGCTCGGAGATGGAGGAGAACGAGGAGGTCTTCTACATGGGCGAGGACGTCGCGGACTACGGCGGCATCTTCGACTCGACACAGGGGTTGCTCGAGGAGTTCGGCCACGACCGCGTGATGGACGTCCCGATCTCCGAGACGGGGTTCATCGGCGGCGCGGTCGGCGCAGCCATGCAGGGGATGCGGCCGATTGCCGAGCTGATGTTCGTCGACTTCTTCGGCGTCTGTATGGACCAGATCTACAACAACATGGCGAAGACGGCCTACATGAGCGGGGGGTCGGTCTCGGTGCCGATGGTGCTCACGACGGCCGTCGGCGGGACGTACAACGACGCCGCCCAGCACTCGGGGACGCTCTACGGCACGTTCGCCCACCTCCCTGGCATGAAGGTCGTCGTCCCCTCGACGGCCTACGACGCGAAGGGTCTGATGCACACCGCGATCCGCGACGACGACCCCGTCGTCTACATGTTCCACAAGCGGCTGATGGGACTGGCGTGGATGCCCGCGCCAGAGGGGCCGAAGACCCCGGTCCCCGAGGAGCCCTACGAGATCCCGTTCGGGGAGGCCGACGTGAAGCGCGAGGGCGAGGACGTCACCGTCGTCACGCTGGGGCTGCACGTCCACCGGGCGCTCGAGGCGGCCGAGGAGCTCGCGGGCGAGGTCGACGTCGAGGTGATCGACCTCCGAACGCTCGTCCCGCTGGATACGGAGACCGTCCTGGACTCGGTTCGCAAGACCGGCCGGCTGGTGGCCGTCGACGAGGACTACCGGTCGTTCGGCGTCACGGGCGAGCTCCTCGCTCGGGCCGCAGAGGGCGCGCTCGAGGACCTGGAGGCGGTCGAGCGCGTCGCGACCCCGGACGTACCGATCCCGTACGCGCGACCGCTCGAAGAGGAGGTCCAGCCCGGCGTGGAGGACGTCGTGGAGGCGGTCCGGGCCGTCCGTTGATGGCCGCTGTCGACGCGGCGGACGTCTGGCCAGAGGACGCCGAGGACGTCGAGGAGGGGATCGTCGCGACCTGGTTCGTCCGCGACGGGGCGACCGTCGAGGAGGGCGATACGCTCTGTGAGGTCCAGATCGAGAAGGTGAGCGTCGACGTGGTCGCCCCCGTCGGCGGGGTAGTGGAGAGGGGGGTCGAGGAGAACGAGCCGTTCGACCAGGGCCGGACGCTCGTGCACATCGAGCCCGGGTGAAGCCCGTCGTTCGGACCGACGCGAGCGGCGTCCGACCGGACGGTCGTCGGGATGGGTAAAACGGCTCTTTTAGTTATCAGGAAAGGTATATTTGTTCGCCCCGAACGGCCCGGTATGCGACGACGAACGTTCCTGACCGCAGCGGCCGCGGGTACAGCACTCACACTGGCGGGCTGTCTCTCCCACGGATCGGAGACGACCGAACGAGACCCGCTGAGCGCGGCCGGCATCGAGGCCGAGGTGGACGAGTCGAACGCGACGGCGACGATCCAGGTCGCGGGGACGGGCACCGCGGAGGCCGAGCCGGACGTCGCCGTGCTGTCGGTCACCGTCGAGGAGAGCGGCGACGACGCCGAGTCGGTCAGAGCGGGCCTCGCCGAGCGGACGGAGCGGCTTCGTGACGCGCTCACCGACGCGGGCGTCGACGAGGAGGACGTCACGACGAGGCGGTACGACATCCGCGAACGGCGACGGAGCCCAGGCTACGAGGGGATCCACGCCTACGAGGTCGAGGTGGAGGACGTCGACGCGGTCGGCGAGGTGATCGATACGGCGGTCGACGCCGGTGCGGACGGCGTCGGCCGGGTGTCGTTCACGCTGAGCGACGACAGACGCGAGGCGGTGCGGGAGGAGGCGTTGGAGGAGGCGGTCGACGCCGCCCGATCGGAAGCCGAGGTGATCGCGAGCGCGAAGGGCGTCGAACTCGTGGGGGTCGTCACCGTCTCGACGACCGGCACGGACCTCCGACCACACCGGGGACCGGCCGTCGCGACCGACGACGTCGCGGACGAGGCGGCCGCAGCCACCGAGATCGACGAGGGGCCGGTCTCGGTCTCCGCACAGGTCGAGGTCGTCTACGCGATCGAGTGAGGAGAGACGCTACGCGAGCGATTCGACGTCTCGCGGCGTCGCGAGGGTCCGAAACGGGTTCACCGAGGGCGTTTCGTTGCCGTCGGACCCACTGGGAGCTTCCCGCTCGAAACGGTGGCTACGACAACGTTTCGATGTTCGCGACGATCGCGTCGGCGAACTCGCTGGTCGCCACCTTCTCCCCCCCGTCGATCTGGCGGTGCAGGTCGTACGTGACCGTCTTCTCCGAGATCGTCGCCTCCACGGCCTCACCTACCAGCGA
>SKXI01000232.1 GCA_007128515.1 Halococcaceae archaeon
AACACCACAGCCGCGAGAACCGCGCGCTACTCGAAGCGATCGCCGAGGAACAGGGCGTCGACGTGGACGCCGTGCTCACCGAGGCCGCGATCGAGGACGTCGACGCAGCGGCGGACGCGGGCGCCGGCGAACCGAACGAGGGGGACGACGCCACGGCGGACGCCCCCCAGACCGACGGCGGCGACGTTTAAGCCCTCCCGGCAACAATTGCGGCCATGACCGATCACCGAACCCCGTTTTCCTCCGTCCTCCCGACGATCGGCCGGACACCGATCGTCACGGTCCAGGCGTCCCCCGAGGAGGTACCCGTCTACGCCAAGCTCGAGTCGTTCAATCCCGGGGCGAGCGTGAAAGACCGCATCGGGAAGTACATGCTCGAGCGGATGCTCGAGACCGGAGAGCTCTCTCCCGGGGGGACGGTGATCGAGCCCACCGCGGGGAACACGGGCATCGGTCTCGCGATCGCGGCCGGCCAACTCGAGCTGAACGCCGTCTTCGTCGTCCCCGAACGCTTCAGTATGGAGAAACAGCAGCTGATGCGCGCGCTCGGCGCTGAGGTGATCAACACGCCCACCGAGGACGGCATGGGCGGGGCGATCGACCGCGCGTACGCGCTCTGTGAGGAACTCGACGACGCAGTGGTTCCCCAGCAGTTCGCGAACCCGCTCAACACCGAGGCACACTACGAGACGACGGCTCCGGAGATCTACGAGGCGCTCGACCATGTTGGCGCGGTCGTGATGGGCTGTGGGACGGCGGGAACGCTGATGGGCGTCGCACGGTACGCGAGGGAGCGACACCCCGACACCTACGTCGGGGCGGTCGAGCCGGAGGGCTCGCTCTACTCCACCACCAAGGGCCGGTCGGTCGAGGAGGGCGAGTACAAGATCGAGGGGATCGGCACGCACGACCCGGCGACGAACGAGCTGTTCGAGCCCGGCCTGGTCGACGACGTGATCCAGGTTCCGGACGAGAGAGCCCACGAGGAGGCCCACCGCCTCGCCCGCGAGGAGGGGCACCTCGTCGCGACGAGCGCGAGCGCAGCGAGCGTCGCCGCCCTCTCGGTCGCACGTGACATCCGTGACGGCGAGATAGACGCGCCCCACCCGAGCGTCGTGACCCTCTTTCCCGACTCCTCCGAACGGTACCTCTCGAAGGGGATCTACCGGGCGTTCGAGGAGTGGGACGGGTGAGCGGTTCGCTCAGGATCGGTCGGAACCGAACGGAGAAGAGACACATGCGCCCGGGTGGGGAGTGGGGGGTACGAGACGCACGTGTCGCGTGCAGTTTGAACAGGGAGGTGTATAGTCGATTCCCCTTCGTATGCCAGGTACCGGGACGCCGGTTCCGACGGACGCGGAAACCCGGTCGGGCCGTCGAATCCCACTCCCGGTACTCCGACCGAGACGGTCCGGATCCCGCCCCCGAACGGCTCGTTTCTCCACCCCGACAGCGAACGGAGCTTTCGTGGGTTTCCGCACGGGTAGCTCCGACTCCGGGACGTCTCCACGGGGTCGGCGACGTCCGGTAGCGCGTACGTCGGCTACGACGCGACCAGTCGCTGGTGTTCGACCTTCATGCACCGATCGGAGACGACGTGGAGACCGGCGCGTTCGGCGCGAGCGGTCGCGTCGGGGTCGGTGATGCCGAGTTGGAGCCAGATCGCCGTCAGGTCGTCTCGCTCCCGCGCCGCGTCGACGATCGCCGACACCTCCTCGCTCGGACGAAAGACGTTCACGACGTCGATCTCCTCGTCGACGTCCGAGAGCGAGTCGTACGCGTGGTTTCCGAAGACCTCCTCGGCGTTCGGGTTGACGGGGATCACGTCGTAGCCGCGTTCGTGGAGGTATTTCGGTACCTCGTGGGCGGCCTTTCCGGGGGTCGCAGAGCAGCCGACGACTGCGACGGTTCGGAGGCCGAGGAGTTCACGGAGTTCGGCGTCACTCTCGACGGGCATCGATAGCGTGTGAACGGGAGCGCGCCTGTTAACGGTTCCGAGGTGGCTCGGCGAACGCCGGTCCGCGCAGCCGCGGTTTCTCCCCCGGTTCGACCGCGATCACCCCGTCGAAGAGCTGTTTCAGCGTGTTCATCGTTCGGTCGTCGTGGGTCGTCGAGTCGATCACGCAGAGCCCGAGCGCGCCCGCGCTCTGGAGCCGACCGGTGAGGACGTGGACGAACCGGAAGACGGTCCCGAGCTCCGCGTACATGAGCAGCGTCGAGAGCGAGTGAAAGAGCACCCTGTTTCGCCCCAGCCCCCGCTCGCGGGAAAAGGACTCGAGGAACGCGGAGAGTTCGATCCCGATCGTCGTCATATCCACCGGCGAGGCGGCGTAGCTGACGCGGTCGTCGGCCACCGGATCGATCCCCTGCTGGCGCGAGACACAGTCGACGACCCCGATCGGTGTCTCCTCGGTCAGTTCGGTCAACTCGCCGTATCGCGAGAGGACCTGGCCCGCCCCGCCGGTCGTCGTCACGACGATCGATCCCTCTCCCCGTTCGGTTCCGGCAGCGAGCACGTCTAGCCCGACCCGCCGTTTCCCCCCCATCGGTGAGCCCGTCACGAGGAGGTTCGTTCCGGGTCTCACTCTCGAGGGGCCCAGCGTGTCCGAGAGTTCGTACATTGAGTTCCCACTCCGGTCGGACCCGTCGCCCGGGTCGTTCGTTCGAGGATTGCCGCAGCGGGATATACGTCTTGTCCCCGGGATCTACACGGCGACCGTGCCGATCCGACCGGCGACGAACGCGAGCGCCGCGAGGAACATCCCGATCTTGAGTCGTCTCTGGCCGACGGTCGGGTCCCGAAAGCTCGCCGCCGCCGCCCAGAGCATCAGCCCGACCGCGGGGACGAGCACGAGGAGGTAGGCAGCGCCGAACTCGCCGGTGAGATACGGCAGCGGACTCACCGCGACCGCGACGAGCAGGCAGACGAGGCCGATCCACAGCGCGCGGCGTTCGCCGACCGCGATCGGGAGCGTGTTCAGTCCCTCCTCGCGGTCGCCCTCGACGTCCTCGACGTCCTTGATCACCTCGCGGGTGAACGTCGAGAGCGACGCGAGGACGAACAGTACCCCCGGCGCGGCGATGTCGCCCACCGCCGCCCCTCCGAAGAGGAACGTGCTGCCGCCGAGGGCCGCCACGACCGCGTTCCCGACGCCCGGCAGCCCCTTGAACAGCTCCGTGTACGCGATCAGCAACAGGAGGTTCACGACCGCGATGGCGATCGCCAGCGGGGGGAGCGTTATCGCGAGGACGACCGCGCCGATGAAGAGCCCGACGCTGAAACCGAGTGCGAGCCGCGGGGAGACCCGACCGCTCGGGATCGGGCGGTCGGGCTGGTTGATCGCGTCGATCTCCCGATCGAAGTAGTCGTTGATCGCGTTGCCCGCCCCCGTCGCGAAGGCCGTGGCGGCGACCGCCGCGGCCACCGCCCACGGTGCCGCGAGGACGCCACCCGCGACGAACGCGCCGATGAACGTGAGCACACCCGCGGCGACCGCGTTCACCGGCCGGGTGAGCGCGAGGAGTCCACGAACCGTCGAGAGCGCCATGTCTCGCGTCCTCGCCGTTCGGTTATAAGTCGCTCCGTTCGGCCTCGGCTCAGCCGATGTACCGGAGGTCGTCGTCCGCCGGGAGCTCCATCGCCTGCTGCTGGGCTTCGAGCTCCTGGATCTTCCCGACCACTTCCTCCATCTC
>SKXI01000494.1 GCA_007128515.1 Halococcaceae archaeon
AGCCCGAGGACCACGGTGAGCACGCCCACGGCGACCCGCTTCCGCCCGAGTTCGGCGTCGTCGATCGGCTGGGCCGAGCCCATGAACCCGACGACGAGCGCGAGGAAGCCCCAGAACGCCCAGATGAACGCTGCGTCGCCCGGGACGCCGGCGAGGTAGTAGAGATACCCCGCGAGCGAGAAGAGCACGACCGGGACGAACGCGGAGATCCGTTCCGCGTCTTCGCCGAGGATCGCCCGCGTGATGTGCCCGCCGTCGAGCTGTCCGACGGGAATCATGTTGAGGAAGGTCACGAACATCCCGACCCACGCGCCGATGACGACCGGGTTCACCGCGACCGCGGGGTCGTCGTAGTGAAGCGGCTGATCGAACAGCCAGGCGAGGAACTCGAGTAAGGGTGGATAGCCGAGCTGGATGTAGACGCCGGCGTCGGGGTCCGAGATCAGTTCCTGCGGAGCGGTCACCGGCGGGAGGTGGAGCCCGACGATCGCGACGACGATCGTGGCGGCCAGGCCCGCGAGCGGACCCGCGACGCCGATGTCGAACAGCGCACGACGGCTGGGGATCTGTCCCTTCATCTTGATCACCGCACCCATCGTCCCGATCAGCGTCGGGATCGGGATGAAATACGGCAACGAGACCTGCACCTTGTGGTACCGACCCATGACGTAGTGGCCGAGTTCGTGGACGGCGAGCACCCCGAGGACGGCGACCGTAAAGGGCCACGCCTGGAGTGCCTCGAGCGAGAACGGGTCGTAGTGGTACCAGAGCGAGCCGGCGAACAGCGTCGACGCGACGGTGAGGCCGAAGAGGATCAGGTGTGTCCAGGGGACCCCGTCGACGCCGAGCGAGACGGGTTCGGCGATGAGGAGCCACTCCCCCCGTTCGCGCGTGAGGCGGATCTCGTAGCCCGACTCGCGAAAGACCGGCCAGAGCTCCCGCATCAGCGTCCGCCCGTCGACGATCGGCTCCCCGTAGTAGCGAATCGACTCGCCGTCGCGTCCGACCTCGTAGACCCAGAAGACGTCGGAGAGAGCCGAAAGCGGTGGTCCGTCGTCGGGCGACTCCGGCGGCTGCATCTACCCCTCGTTAGTGCGCAAGCGCATTAACCCTTAGCAGACCCTCGGCACCGCTCGTAGGGATCATCGCGGAAGTCGAAGGAGTTCCCGATCCGGGACCGAGGGATGCGATCGGTCGATCGGCCACCGGGATCTCCGGGTGGCTACGACGATCCCTGTCACGTAGTGGAGACGCGCCACGTCGTCGCGCTCGTGTACGACCACTTCTCGATCTCTAAATCTGTCGCTGAATCAGAGAGCTTCACCATCAGTGCGCCGATCTCCTTCGGCGATAGCCCGACGTCGTCCGCGATGAACTTCCCCTTGAAGTAGAGGTCTCCGTCGGCGGCCTGTTCCCGGAGGTAGCGTCTCAGTCGGGCTTCTTTTCCGTTCGAACTGTGGTGTGCGGAAGTGCTCATCGTGACTCAGAGACGCTCTCTCGGACATCCACTTATACCATCAGGACGCTTCGATCTACTTCGATTAGGTTCGCTGAAACTGTCGTAAAAAGAGGGATTTAGGAAGGGTGTAAATCACGTTAAACGTTTTAATGACGCCATAGAACCCGTCGTTTCGGACGGTTGTCCGGACGGCCGTGCGGTTCTCGATTCCGGGCGTCGGACTATGATTTCATCGATTAGACCCCGTGATAAACAGTCACGTGGCGTGGACCCAGAACTCCTCGGCGGTCGTGACCTCCTTCTTGAAGATGGGAACTTCGTCCTTGAGGCGGTTGATCCCGTCCTCGACGGTCCGGAACGCCTCCTCCCGGTGGCCGGCGAGGACGACCACGAAGACGATGTCCTCGCCGCTCGCGACGACGCCCGTCCGGTGGTGGCTGAGCACCTCGTGGACGCCCTCGCGCGCGGCGAGTTCCTCCTCGATCGTCCGCATGCGCTCCTCGGCGACCCCGTCGTACATTTCGAACTCGAGGTAGCTGGTCGGATCGTCCTCCTCGCCGTCGCGCTCTCTGACCCGGCCGGTGAACGTCGCGATCGCCCCCGCCCGGTCCGCCCGCGGCGAGCGTTTCGCCCGTGCGACGAGCGTTTCGAGGGTGACGTACGACTCGGTCCCGGAGAGCGCGTCGATCACGTCGTCCAGGTCCACGTCGTCGGCCGTCTCCGCCTCGGCGAGCGCCTCGCCCGCGTGCTCGCGACCGCCGAGAACGACCTGTGGGATCCTCGCCTCCGAGAAGCCCTCGACGAGCGCGTAGTCGTAGTCGGGTGCCAGCCGGTCGAGCGCCTCGGCGAGCGATAGCTCCTCGCCGGTGGCGAACCAGCCCTCCTCGTCGGTCAGCCCGTAGGTGACGGTCGCCCCGGCCGCCCGGTGCCGTGCGGTGTCTTTCCCCTCGGTGTCGACCTCCGGCGCGTGGGTCATCCGTTTGATCGTCCCGACCCGACCCTCCTCCGAGAGCCGCTCGGTGAGCCGTTCGACGAGGGTCGTCTTCCCCGAGTCGGAGGGACCGACGACGCCCAGCGGTTTCATGTGGTGAGGTGGTCGCTCGCGCACTTGTAGGTGTCGTCGGCTGGCGGTGACAACCCTTAAGGGAGACTCCGGGCTACGCGCTCCCAATGAGAGTCGTGATCTCTGTGGGCGGAAGCGTCCTCGTGCCCGATCTCGGGTCCGGACGCGTCGCGGCACACGCGTCCGTCATCGAGGAGCTCGCCGCGGAGGGCGTCGCCGTCGGCGCTGTCGTCGGTGGCGGCGGGGTCGCCCGGGAGTACATCGGGGCCGCCCGGGCGCTGGGTGCCAACGAGATCGAACTCGACGAGATCGGGATCGGAGCGACACGACTGAACGCCCGGCTGCTGATCGCCGCCCTCGGGGACCATGTCGTCCCGTCGCCCGCGCGCACCTACGAGGACGCCGGCGAGGCGATCCGACGCGGCGACGTCTGCGTGATGGGCGGGGTCACGCCGGCGCAGACGACCGACGCCGTCGCCGCCGCGCTCTCGGAGTACGTCGGTGCGGACCTGCTCGTCTACGCGACGAGCGTCCCCGGCGTGTTCGATGCCGATCCGAACGTGGACGACGAGGCGACCCGGTTCGACGAACTGACGCCGGGCGAACTCGTCGACGTGATCGCCGGCATCGAGATGAACGCGGGCGCCTCGGCGCCGGTCGACCTGCTCGCGGCGAAGGTGATCGAGCGCTCGGGCATGCGGACGATCGTCCTCGACGGCACCGACCCGGACCGGATCGCCTCCGCCGTGCGATACGGCGACCACGACGGCACCGACGTGATCCCGGATGGGATGGGCGCGGAACCGACCTACTGGGTCGACGTCGAATGAGCGACTCACCCTATCTCCTCGGCGAGAGCGGGGGCCGACACGTCTTCTGGGCGGACGAGGTCGCGGACCTGATCGAGGAGCGAGTGACGGCGGAGACCGAAAGCGGCGAGCGCGAGTCCGACGAACCGATCGTGGTGAAAGGCGGCATCTCGCCCTCGGGCGTCCCGCACCTCGGGAACATGAACGAGGTGATGCGCGGCTACTACGTCGCCCAGGCGCTCCGAGAGCGGGGCCACGAGGTGAGACAGGTGTTCACCGCGGACGACCGCGACCCGTTGCGGAAGCTCCCGCGGACGCTCTGTGACCTCGACGGAACGCTCGCCGACCTCGGCG
>SKXI01000342.1 GCA_007128515.1 Halococcaceae archaeon
GGGTTTCTCCTTGCCAGCTGTATCCCCGATCCGCTCCTCCGGCGAGTCGTCCCCGTAGTAGTGCTTGAAGACGTCCTCTAGCTGTGGATCGCCGATGTGGATATCCTGGACGGGGAACTGCACGAGGTGTTCGAGGAGCGGTCGGGCCTCGCCGGTGTAGGTGAAGCGGACCGCGGTGTCGACGACGTCAACGTCGATCATCTCCTCCGTGACGAATCGGGCCTCGTCGACCGGACTCTCGAGGTGCACCCACACGTCTTTCCCGCTCTGTTCGATCAGGACGTCGATGTCCTCGAGGGCGACGATCGCCCCCTCGCGGATGATGCCGACCCGGTCGGCGATACGTTGCACCTCGCTGAGGACGTGCGAGGAGAAGAAGACGGTCTTCCCCGCGTCGCGTTCGCCCTCGAGGAACACGCGAAGTCGGTCCTGCTTGAGCGGGTCGAGCCCCGACGTCGGTTCGTCCATGATGACGAGGTCGGGGTCGTGCATGAACGCCTGGACGATCCCCAGCATCCGTCGGTTCCCGGAGGAGTACGTCTCGACCTTCCGGTCGAGCGGTGGCCGGAAGAGTTCCAGCAACTCCTCGCGCCGCTCGTCCCCGCGCATCCGGGCGAAGTAGTCCAGCACCTGCCGACCGGTCAGGCGCTCTTCGAACCCGAGCGTGTCCGGCAGATACCCGACGTTCGCTTTGACCTCCGTGAGTGCCCGCCGGTCGCGGATATCCGCTCCGAGCACCGCTGCCGTCCCCGACGTCGGTTTGATGAGCCCCAGCAGCAGCCGAATGGTCGTCGTCTTCCCCGCCCCGTTCGGACCGAGATAGCCGAATATCTCACCGCGTTCGACGTCGAACGTGACGTCGTCGTTGGCGAGGATATCCCCGTATCGTTTGGTGAGATCGACGAGCCGTACGGCTACCATGTCCACAAGACACGATGATTCGACTTAACGTCGAGCAATTATCAAAACGACGGGACGAACGGATAGACATCGAGTCAGGCGAGTCGGGACGTGTCGTAACACTTCTCGAATAAAAATTTCCCGATGACTCTACGCGCCCGGACAGCACAGCGTTTTGAATCCATAGAGGTGCGAGATACCGGTACGTCCTGGTCGATGCAGCTGGGCGTCCGATCGGTTCGGAGAGTGGTTTTCCGGGTATTACGCCGGGTCTCGCTCACGTGATCAACTGCACGGAACTCACCCCGAGACGGCTACGTCGAGCGACCCCCAGCTCCCGGTGGTCATCGGGATCATACTGTCGGCTGTAACCGTGTGAAGATTCTCGGCACCACGGGGGCGCGATGATCTCGAACGACGGACAGCCGACAGTATCAGCAGAGCACTCCAGATCGAGTTAGAGCAGCGGATTACTCCTCTCAGTTCGAGTGGTAGCGTGTTCACGGACGTGCGTCTTCAGCCGTTCGGCAACTGGCGTGGCTTCTGCACGGATGACCTCCCCTCCTTCCGCTTGAGGGGTAATCACATAGCAACACTCTATAAAATCCACACGGGGTGGACAGTGTATACCCTGTACGGAGCGAGCACCGCCGTCACAGTTCGGGCCGAAACTCGTGCTACATTCGCGATGTGTGTTCAGCAGACTGTTCTTCTCAACCGAGGAGGGATACACCGGTCGAATCTGTCGGACCCACTACCCCCACCAGTCAGTACGGGACGGTCGGTATACTACAGCGTGCCGACCATCCCGCCGTCGACGACGATCGACTCGGCGGTGACGTACGAGGCGAGGTCGCTCGCGAGGAACGTCACCACGCCGGCGACGTCCTCCGGCTGACCGAATCGCCCGAGCGGGATCGTCGCCTTCATGGCCTCGCCCTCCTCGGTGCCGACCATCGGCGAGTCCTCGACGGTCATCGCCGTCTCGATCACGCCCGGGTGGATCGTGTTCACCCGGATCCCCTCGGGCCCGAGTTCGGCCGCCAGCGAGTACGTGAGCAGTCGAACCCCACCCTTCGCGGTGCAGTACGGCGTCAGGTTCGCGGCGCCGACGATGCCCGCGACGCTGGAGGTGTTGACGATGCTCCCGCCGTTTTCGTCGACCATCCGCGCGGCTGCGACCTTCGAGCCGAGGAAGACCCCGTCGACGTTCACCCGCATCAGGCTCCGGTAGTCGTCGTAGTCGATCTCGCCGATCGTGGCCTGTGGGCCGACGATCCCCGCGTTGTTCACCATCACGTCGATCCCGCCGAACTCGTCGGCCGCGGAGACCGCCGCCTCGAGGTCGTCGAGATCGGTCACGTCGCACTCGACGAACGTCGCGTGGGCGTCGGTCTCCTCCTCGATCAGTTCCCGGGTCGGCCCGCCGCCCTCCCGTGGTTCCTCGCGCACGTCCGCGACGACCACGTCCGCGCCGTGGTCCGCGAACGTCCGGCAGACCGCCCGCCCGATGCCGCTCGTCCCGCCCGTTACCACTGCGGCTTTCCCCTCCAGTAACCCCGCCATGGCGGATCTGCGTCGACTGCCGACATAGCTTCCACTGACGATACGCCGATAGGTCGTCGCTTCACCCGGGTCACGTCGGCCACGGCTCCCCGGCGGGTCCTCGACCGGTCACCGCGGAGCGAACGGTCGCTCGCGGCGGTCAGAGCGAGTCGACGATTCGTTCCTGGATGGCCTCGCGCGCCCGGTGGCTCTCCTCGCTGTCCACGCTCACCTCGATCACCTGCGTTCCGACGCTCGCGAGCGACGCCCGGTAGCTCTCCTCGAACGCCTCCAGGGACCCGACCCGTTCGAACGCGAACCCGTAGAGCGCTCCCAGGGGCTCGAAGTCGAGGCCGTGGGGCGTCTTGAACTGACTCGTGAACGGCGGGTCGAACCCCTCGATCGGGAGCATGTGGAAGATGCCGCCGCCGTCGTTGTTCACGAGGACGACCGTCGCGTCGACCCCACAGCGCGAGAGCGCGAGCAGCCCGTTCGCGTCGTGGTAGAACGCGACGTCACCCGTGACGAGCACGAGCCTCTCGCTCGCGCTGCCCGCACCGAGCGCGCTGCTCGTGATCCCGTCGATCCCGCTCGCCCCGCGATTGCCGAGGACGGTGAGATCGGCGGTCCGGGGTCGGGCGAACCGATCGGCGTCCCGGATCGGCATCGAGTTCGAGACGAACACGGTACTCGAGTCCGGTGCACCCTCAAACGCCCGAGCGAGGACCGCTCCCTCGAAGAGCCGGTCCGCCTCCCCCTCGATCAGCTCCCAGTACTCCCGTTCGGTGGTAGAGACCAGTTCGTACCAGTCCGGGTCTACCGGCGGGGAGTCGATCCCTTCGGCGAGCGACCGACAGAGCCGGTTCGGGTCGGCGACCGCGAGATCGCTCGCGGAAAAACGCGCCTCACGCCACTCGCCGGCCGGATCGACGACGATCTGACGCGCGTCCGAGTCTCGAAGGAAGAGCTGAAGCGTCTTCGAGGTCGGCGGCCCGCCGAGCCTGAGGACGAGGTCGGGATCGGGCCATCCCTCGACTATCCGCTCGTCGACATAGGAGTCGTAGCCCCCGCAGACGACCACGTCCTCGCGCGCGAGATGTGGTCCGAACCGGACGCCGGAGAGCGGGTCGGCGAGCACGGGAACGCCGGTCGCGGCGGCGAGCTCCGAGACCGCCCCCGCATCGAGGTCGTCGGAGGGGCCGGCGACGATCAGCCCTCGTTCGGCCCCCTCGA
>SKXI01000138.1 GCA_007128515.1 Halococcaceae archaeon
AGGACGTCGCTGGCGTTCATGACCAGCGGCATCTCCTCGTAGGGTCGGCCACAGACCGTCTTCAGTTCGGGTGACGGATCGAGCCGATCGACCACCCGGCGGGCCCGTCCGTACTCCTTGACCGATCGTTCCGGATCGAACGGGAAGAGGACGATCCGCCCTTCCTGTTCCCACCCCAGCCGTTCGCGAGCGACCTCCCTGGAGATCGGTCGGAAGCGCTCCGTGTCGATCCCGAACGGAACGACGTCGTGACGCCGCGAGAGCGTTCGGCTCAGGGTGGACGAGGGTACGATCACCGCGTCGCTGTAGCGGATGCCGGTCCTGGTCGCGCGATCGAGCCACGGTGACCGACCGGCGAACTCGGTGCCCCAGAGGGTGAGGACGACCGGCCGTGTCGGCTGGCCCAACCCGAACGGTGCCAGCGGGCCGTAGTTCACGTGGACGAGATCGTACCGGTCGCGGCTGGCGTCGAGTACCCGACTGTAGAACCGCGCGTGCGACAGGAACCCGCCCGTTCCACTCGGTATCAGCACCGTACAGTCGACGCCACGCTCCTCGAGGACGCGGACCTGTTGGTCGAAGAACGACCGTCGGGCCGGGGCGACCTGCAGCACTCGGAGGTCTCGCCCGGTGGACGGATCGAACCGACCGGCCACGACCATCTCCGTGTTCACCGCTCAGAGCCGCCGGTACGCGTAGCCCGCTTCAGCCATCTCCTCCCTGTCCAGCACGCCCTTCACGTCTACCAACACCGGGTCGTTCGCGAGTTCGTCGGCCACCGAGGCGAAATCGATCTCCTGGAGTTCGTCGTGGGGGGTGGCGAGGACGATCCCGTCGACGTCCTCGTACTCCGGTTCGGCGAGCGGTTCGATACCGAACGCCGACCGGACCGCCTCGGGGTCCGCGACCGGGTCGTGGCCCGTGATCTCGACGCCGTACTCCTCGAGTGCGGCGATGACGCCGCCGATCTCGGAGGTCCTGAGGTCGCCGACGTTCGGCTTGTACGAGAGCCCGAGCACGAGCAGACGGCTCCCCTTGAGCACCTTCCCTGACTGGTTGAGCGCCTTCAGCGTCACCTCGGCGACGTGTTTCGGCATGTACTCGTTGATCTCACGTGCCTGGAGGATCAGCTTCGGCGAGAAGCCCGCGCGCTCGGAGCCGTGGACGAGGTAGAGCGGGTCGACCGGGATGCAGTGGCCGCCGACGAGGCCCGGCTCGTACCGGTGGAAGTTCCACTTCGAGGCCGCGGCGTCGATCACCGCGCGCGTGTCGAGGTCCATGTGCTCGCAAATGATCGCGAGCTCGTTCACGAGCGCGATGTTCATGTCCCGCTGGACGTTCTCGAGGACCTTCGCGGCCTCCGCGGTCTCCAGGTTTTCTGCGCGGTAGACGCCGGCGTCGACGATCCGCTCGTAGAGCTCGGCGAGGTCGGAGAGCGTCTCCTCGCTGTCGGCGCTCACGATCTTCTTCACGTCACGCAGGCCGCGTCCGGCGTCGCCGGGCGACATCCGTTCGGGCGAGTAGCCGACGGAAAAGCCCTCGCCCGCGGTCATCGAGGAGCTCTCCTCGATCGCGGGGACGAGCACGTCGCGGGTGACCCCCGGGTAGACGGTCGATTCGAGCACGACCGTCGCGCCGGCCGCCAGGTGCTCGCCGACGGTCCGGCCGGCGGCCTCGACGAAGTCGAGGTTCGGGTTCTTCAGCCCGTCGACCGGCGTCGGGACCGTGACGATCACGTACTCCGCACGTTCGATCGGCGTCGGATCGGCGGTGAACTCGATCGAACCCAAGGCGACGACGTCGTCGCCGATCTCGCCGGTCGGGTCCCTCCCCGACGAGAGCGCGTCGACCTTCGACTGGTCGACGTCGAAGCCGATGACGGTACAGCCCTCGTCGTCGAACGCCGCCGCGAGCGGCAGTCCGACGTAGCCGAGGCCGACGATACAGATGGTGGGTGTGTCCTTGGTCATGCGAGCGTGTTCCTCTCAGAAAGCGTCTCGGGAAGCGGGCGGTGTACTGCGGGGACGCCCACTGCGAGCGTATCGGGCGGGACGTCCCGGGTGATGACAGCCCCGGCGGCGACGAAGGCGTTCTCGCCGACGGTCACGTCGGGGAGTAGCGTCGCGTTCGCGCCGATCGAAGCCCCGTCTTCGATCGTCGGACCGACGAGCTCCGCGTCGCGGCGGACCGGGAACGGGTCGTTCGTGAAGACCGCGCGCGGGCCGACGAAGACGTTGTCCCCGATCGTGGTGTGTGTCGGGACGTAGACGCCGGTCTGGAGGCTCACGTGCGAACCGATCTCGGTCGTCCCGTCGATGACGGTCTTCGTTCCGACGAGGACGTCGTCCCCGACGATCGTGTTCTCGCGGACGAGCGCGTCGTGGCCCGTGGTGAAGTCGTCGCCGATCGCACAGTCCGCGTAGACGATCGTCCCCCGACGGACGTGCGCCCGATCGCCGATCACCGTCGGCTCCGCGTCCTCTCGGTAGGGGTAGCCGACCAGTTCGGGCTGATCGATCGTCGCGTCGTCACCGAGTTCGAGGGTGGTCTCGGCCATCAGCTCTCCATGTAGCCGAGCGACTCCAGCCGACGTTCGACCTCCGCCTGCTCGGCAGCGTCGACCTCGTCGTCGGTATCTGCCTCGACGATCGCGAGCACTTCCTCCAGGACGAACGTGATGTACTCCGCTTCGGTGTCGAACTCGCTCCGCGGGAGGCGGGCCTCGATACGGGTGAGGATACGATCCGGGAGCTCCACGTCTCGCGTGGCCCCGTTCGCTCGGGACGACGCATCGGCGCTGGTCATACGCGTCCGTCGCCTCGTGGTGGTTTTGCTATAGAGTGCGTAATCGGGTGGGTCTCTCGGCGCGCCGAGCTACCCTCTGCATAATAAAGCGTTCTCTGGGCCGACCGAGGCCATGAGCGACCCACGTGACGTCGTCTTCGTGACGATAGATAGCATCCGTGCCGATCACTGTAGCTGGTGGGGCTACGAGCGCGAGACGACCCCGACGCTCGACCGCCTCGCCGACGAGGGGCTCGTCTTCGAGACCGCCATCGCACCCGCCTCGGAGACGTTCGGCTCGGTGACGACGTTCCTCGCCGACGGCGACTCGAACAAACGCCCCGTCTCGCGACACCCGACGATCGGCGACCGCATCAGGGAGCACATGACCGCCCGCGACACGGTGGCGGAGCGCTTCTCGCGCGAGGGCTACGAGACCGCCGGCTTCTCGACGAACCCCTGGACCTCGCGCTTCTTCGGCTTCGACGCCGGCTTCGATCACTACGAGGACTTCATGGAGACGGACGAGAGCGTCCAGCGCGGCCAGGGTGGCGGCCGTTCCCTCGGGATCTCGACGCTCCTCGAACAGGCCCGCCACTGGCGCAACGGGCAGGGGATGTACATGTCCTGGGAGGCGATCTACGACGACGTGATCGACCACCAGCGGACGATGGAGAGCCCCTACTTCCTCTGGACGTTCCTCGTCGACCCGCACATGCCGTACATCCCCGGAGAGGGCCACCGGAGCCAGCCATCCGCGCTCACCTACCTCTCGAACCTCTGGCTCTACGCCGGCAGCGACCGGTTCGAGTCGAGGTTCCACGACTGGCTGATCACCGCCTACGACGACGCCATCGAACACACCGACGCCTTCCTCGAACGGCTGGTGGACG
>SKXI01000080.1 GCA_007128515.1 Halococcaceae archaeon
CCCGCAAAGCAGGTAAACGAGCGCTACTACGACGCAATCCGTACGGTCGTCGACGTTAACTTCGACACCGTCGAGTCGACGATGCCCGGTCAGCAGGACCTACTCAGTGACTTCCGCGCCAGCGTGAACGAACAACTTGACGCCCTCGAAGCCAACCAGCTCGAAGCTCTTGAGGTCATCGAGGGGAACGCTCAGGTTGGCAGCGAAACCGTCGATGAACTTTGCGAGAGGCTCATCGTGTCCCTCGACGAGCAGTTCGAGGCGGTTCTGGACGCGCATAAGGATGCCGAAGACCAGACCTTTGAGGTCTTCGAAGGCCTTGAAGGCGAGGAGGTAGACGAGGATAGCGAACGTAGCCGCGGCAAGGATGGCAGATATAATTAGGTCGGCTGACGTTGTGCTCAATCGTCCGCTGAACTCTGCAACGAGAGTTCCTAAAGGGAGTACGAGTACGGCTAAACTGATGATGACGTGATTTTGTTGAAAGTAGGTGGTTGAAATCATTCTGTAATAGTATGATGTTGTCGGAACAACAGTCTCTGCCGATCTCCTAATCAAGTGAGGGTAGTGTTCGTAGAGCGTGGAAGCTGCCGTGCTGTATACACTCTCTGTATCTTGCACGCCGTGTTCGTCAGGAATCGATATCAACGATCCATCGGTGAACGATTCGACTCACAACTCCATATTCAACGACGAATATCTATATTTTACTTCTCGAAATAAATGGCGTGAATGTTGTACGAACTAACGCCTGTTCTGGGCAGAGTGCTATCAATCACTACCGAAGGCCCGAACAACGCCTGATGAAGTGGAACAAAAAAGGACTGACATAATTTCGTTCCCCCAGGTTTGTTCGGAGACGAGGTGAGGGTTTTAACCTGAGGATGTCGTATCCGTTTTTGATGGACCGAGACGATTCGCCTATCGATGGCGAGGATACCGAGTCCGATGGGCCCACCCTCTCGGATCGGGTTGAAGCCTCCGACGACTTCAGGACGGCACTCGAACAGTCAACCGGGATCGTCGTCCAGCACCGTCGAATCTTCCTTTTGCTCGTGATCGGCAGTTTGCTCATCGTGGCGATCGTAATCGGCTACCCCTTCTTCCGATGATAACGTGAATTGCCGTCGAAGTGATAAAATCGGCGGCTGCCCCGATCGGCCCATCATCAACCCGACCCGCTCCCGGATGCGGGTTTACTGGACGGGCGATTCGGCACATTCATCCTGAAATAAACGGGACAGCGTACCGAATCTATCCTCTGTGTTCTGCACCCCCTACGTACCAACCTCCGGATAGATACGGCTGTTTCACCGTGTTCACGAGAGACACAGCGCGAATACAGCACGGGGGACAGCTCGAACTTCGAGAGTGGTGATCGCTCGATACAGGTGAAGAACTGAACGCTGTGGTATCGCTTCGTGAGCGTTCGTTGGCGCTGGCGAAAGCTGTGACACGTCCATCACAACTGGGGAGGATTCAGCTCGAAGCGTTCACACAGCTCTGGAATGCTGTCTAAATCCGCATCGACCTCGTATTTCTCGCCGAGCTCTCGCAATTGCTCCTCGTCGTCTCCTCCCTCCCGCCACTCACGGAAGAACTCCTCGAAGCCGGCCGGCGAGATGACCTCGATGAGATGGCACGGCTCGTCGCCGGCGTTCCAGAACGTGTGCCACTGACCCCGGGGTTTGAAGACCCACGAGCCCGCTTCGGCCTCGACGACCTCATCACCGAGGAGCGCGCCCATCGTTCCCTCCAGCACGTAGGAGTACTCGTCTTCGTTGTGATGCCGATGGAGCCCAGTAACGAGGGTGCGAGGGGCGATTGGATGATGGACGATGGCGAAGTTCCCGTCCGTATCAGTTCCGTCGATCTTCCACTCGATCCCGGCGCCGCCCCAATCGAAGGAATCGCTCTCCCCGGGTCGAATCACAGTCGGTTCCCCGATTTCGTCTCTACTTGATTCCTGTTCGGTCTCGGTCATAGGTGGCCACTCAGTTGACGGAGGGAATACGGTGAGTGGCCCTATCAAGCCATTTCCTGCCGGTTTTGCAGGGCCTGCAGGTTTTGCAACGGGTAAAATGGCGCTACCTGCTGCAGTTTGCCATTGTACAACGGTATCCCCGGCCGGAATCGGACAGCGGAGTAGAGCGGTAGTGGTTGATCGAATGAAAATACCCTCCGAGTCGGTCACGTCGGTTATGACAGGGATCGGATTGTTCGTTCAGTCGACGGTGAGGTGACTACCGGCGACGGAGGGTGGGTCCACCATCACGGCACCCACGTCGCTGGGATCGCCGGCGCGCAGGGCGGGGGCGTCATCGGGATGGCTCCGGACGCCGAGATCCTGAACCTGCGAGTGTTTCCGAAGGGGGGAGACCTTCCTGCAACCGCGAGTGACATCACGGTGGCGCTGGAGTACGCCGCTGACCTTGGTGCAGACGCGACGAACAGTAGCCTCGGGGCAGGACCGTTCCCTCCACGGGCAAACGCCGGGGGACTCCGCGCTGCCCGCCAGAAAGTCGTCAACAACGTCGTCCCTCGGGGACTGCTCCTCTCCGCGAGCGCCGGCAACGAGGACGCGAACCTCGAACAGGGCGGGTAGTTCCAGCTCACGAGCAGCGTCGCAGGCGCCATGAGTATCAGTGTCACTGGCCCAAACGACCTGCGGGCGTTCTATTCGAACGACGGTTCAAACGATATCGTTATCGGGGTGCCGGGTGGGGGTTACGAGACGCTGGAGAAGACACTCGCAGAGGATGGTGGTGAGTGGCCCTTCCCGCTGAACCTCGTGCTGTCGACGCTCCCCGACGAGAGCTACGGGTGGGCAGCCGGTACGTCGATGGCTGCTCCGCAGGTCACCGGTATTGCGGCGCTCGTCCGCGAGGTCGCCCCCGACGCGAACGCGCGTCAGGTCGAATAAGCCGTTAAGAACGACGCCGACCGTGTCAACGGGCAGAGCGACGATGACCTCGGTGCTGGCCGCCTGAACGCGGCCGACGCGCTCGACGAGCTGCCGCGCGGAAGACGTCGCTGAGCCGGGGAACACCCCCGTTCTTGACCGAGCTACAGGAGCATATAGAGACATCAAACACGAGTTAGCGCGCGCTCGTTCCCTCTATCTGGTGAATACGTCCTCTTTCTCTCGGACACCGATTTCGACGGGTCCACGAACCGCCAGTTCGGAAGCTATGAAAACTCCTGCTACCCCAATCAGTGACTGTAGTCCGACTCGGCGAGCTGGACGTATCTGCCCTTTCGGTACCGGAACTTCGCCTTCCGGTAGGCGGTGTAGAACTTCGCCGCGCCGAAACCCGAACTCAACGAACCCCAGTCGATCGGCCCCCCGCCGCGTTTCTCGAGCATCGTACCGATCGTGCGGAAGGTCCGATCCCAGTCGTCGGGTTGGTACTCGGCGACGACGTCGGCCATCGCGACGTTCCGGAGGACCTCGTCGCCGATGGCCGCCTTCCACGCGTCGTTGTACTCCGAGAGCCGCCCGCGTGCGGCCAGGTCGCCGGCGATCGCCCCCGACCGGACGGCGACGTGGTAGCCGCCCTCGTGGAACGCGGAGGTCGTCCCCATCGCGCCGCCGGCGACAGCGATTCCAGCCCCCGTCGGCGAGTCGATCGGTCTCGTCGAACTGATCGGGTAGGACTCGAC
>SKXI01000015.1 GCA_007128515.1 Halococcaceae archaeon
ACGGGGACCATCTCGCCGGCCTCGGCGCGTATCTCCCGTACCGTGCCGTTGACCGGCGAGGGGACCTCGACGACCGCCTTGTCCGTCTCCGCCTCCGCGACGACCTGATCCTCGCTCACCTCGTCGCCGACCTCGACGTGCCACTCGACGATCTCCGCCTCCGCGATCCCCTCGCCGACGTCGGGGAGTTTGAACTCGCGGACCATCTCAGAACTCCGCCACCTCGCGGATCCCCTCGACGATTCGTGTCGCCTCGGGGAGGTAGTAGTCCTCCAGCGCGTACAGCGGGAACGGCGTGTCGAAGCCGGTGATCCGCTTCACTGGAGCCTCCTGGTAGAGCAACGCCTCCTCCTGGATCGTCGCGGTGATCTCCCCCGCTAGCCCGCCGGTCTTCGGCGCCTCGTGGACGACCGCTGCCCGCCCGGTCTTCTCGAACGACTCGAGGATCGTCCCCTCGTCGAGCGGCGAGACGGTCCGGAGGTCGACCACTTCGACGCTCACCTCGTCCTCCAGCCGTTCGGCGGCCTCGAGCGTCGGACGGGTCATCGCCCCGTAGGTGAACACCGAGACGTCCTCGCCCTCCCGTCGAACCGTGGCCTCGCCGATCGGCACCTCGTACGGCTCGTCGGGCACCGCCTCCCTGAACGCCCGGTAGATCAGTTTCGGCTCGAGGAAGATCACCGGATCGGGGTCGCGGATCGCGCTGATGAGCAGTCCCTTGGTGTCGTAGGGCGTGCTCGGGATGACGACCTTCAGTCCCGGATGGTGCGTAAAGAACGCCTCCGTCGACTCGGAGTGGTGTTCCGGCGCGCGGATCCCGCCGCCGTAGGGCGCGCGGACGACCATCGGGCAGGTAAAGCGGCCCCTTGACCTGGTCCGAAGCCGTGCGGCGTGGCTCACGATCTGGTCGAACGCGGGGTAGATGAAGCCCATGAACTGCATCTCCGCCACCGGGCGCATCCCGTAGGCGGCCATCCCGATCGCGGTCCCGACGATACCGCTCTCTGCCAGCGGCGTGTCGATCACCCGATCCCCGCCGAACTCGTCGTAGAGTCCCTCCGTGGCCCGGAAAACGCCGCCGTTCTTCCCGACGTCCTCGCCCATGACGAGCACCCGCTCGTCCTCGCGCATCTCGTCGCGCAGGCCGTCACGCACTGCCTGCACGAGCGTGAGGTTCTGCGTCTCTCCCCGTGTTTCCATCTGGCTCATCTAGTGACCCTCCAGGAACGCGTCGTCGCCGTACGTCTCCCTGAGCGCTTCGAACTCCGCCGCCTGTTCGCGGAGCCGTTCGGGCATCCCCTCGTAGACGTGCTTGAATATCTCCTCGGGTTCGGGGCGAGTGACGGATTCGGCCTCGTCGATCGCCTCCGCGACCTCCTCCTTCACGCTCTCCTCGATCGCCTCGACGCCCTCGGTGTCGAGATAGCCGTTCTCGAGGAGGAACGTCTCCATCCGCGGGATCGGGTCCTTCGCCTTCCACTGCTCGACCTCCTCTTCCTCCCGGTAGACCGAGGGATCGTCGGCGGTCGTGTGGGCCCCGAAGCGGTACTGTACCGCCTCGATCAGCGTCGGTCGGAGCTCTCCCTCGCCGGGATCTTTCGCCTTCTCGACCGCCCGCTTGGTGACCTCGTAGACGGCGAGGGGGTCCATCCCGTCGACCTGCACGCCCTCGAAGCCGTAGGCCTCGGCCTTCTGGGCCAGGGTCTCGCTCGCGGTCTGTCGTTCTCTCGGTACGGAGATCGCCCACTGGTTGTTGTTACAGAAGAAGACGTTCGGCGTGTCGAATACCCCTGCGAAGTTGAGCCCTTCGTGGAAGTCACCCTCGCTCGTCGCGCCGTCGCCGAAGTGACAGATGAACGCCTTGTCTCCCCCCTGGAGCTTCGACGCCCACGCCGCTCCGGTCGCGTGACATACCTGCGTGGCGATCGGCACGCTCACGGTGAAGATGTTCGCCTCCTCGGGGATCGCGTTGCCCGCCTCGTGGCCCATCCAGTAGAGCAGTGTCCGCTTGAGCGAGAGCCCCCGGACGAGCGACGCGCCGTGTTCGCGATAGCTCGGGAAGAGCCAGTCCTCGTCGTCGAGCGCGAACGCGCTCGCGATCTGTGCACCCTCCTGGCCCGACAGCGGGGGATACGTCCCCATCCGGCCCTGGCGCTGGAGGCTCACCGCCCGCTGGTCGAAGTGCCGTGCGAGCTTCATGTAGCGGTACATCTCGACGAGTTCGTCCTCCGTGAGGTCGGGTAGCTGACTCTCGTCGGTGACCTGTCCGTTCTCCGAGAGCACCTGTATCTGCTCACCCGAATCACGCTGTAGAACACTCATGGCTGAATCCTCCGCGGCATACGATGATCATCACCCGCGCGCGTTATAGTGATTCCGTAACCATTGTTCACACGGTTCGATTCCGACGCGGATACTGCAACGCTTTCGCATACCTACCGAAAGGAATTGGACGAAAATCGCACGATATCTCAGAATCCAAACGATCTTCTACCTATGGCAGATATTGCCGACGATCTTCGGACGATCAGCCGCCCGCCGCCCGGGCGGCCCGTCTCGCCTCCTCGACCGTGCGCCCCTCCCGCACGAGCGCGTCGACGAACAGCTCACCCGCCTTGTACGACGAGCGGACCATCGGACCCGAAGCGCAGTAGAGAAAGTCCAGCTCCTCCTCGGCGACCTGCCGCCAGGTGTCGAAGACGTGCGGGTGGACGTACCGGTCGACCTCCAGATGCGTGCGCGAGGGCTGGAGGTACTGGCCGAGCGTGACGACGTCGACGTCCGCCTCCCGGAGATCGCAGAGCGTCTGGTAGACCTCGTGGTCGTGTTCGCCGACGCCGAGCATGATCGAGGTTTTGCTGTAACTCTCGGACTCGCGGGTGACCTGTTCGAGCACCCGCAGACTCTGGTCGTAGCCCGCCCGCCGGTCCCGGACGGGGAACTGCCGGCGTTCGACCGTCTCGACGTTGTGCGCGATCACGTCCGGCCGCGCGTCGATGATCTCCCGCACTAACTCCTCTTCGCCCTGGAAGTCCGGAATCAGCACCTCGACGAGCACCTCCGAATCCCGCCGTTTGATCTCGCGGATCGTCTCGGCGAAGTGGCCCGCACCCTGGTCCGGGAGGTCGTCCCGGTCGACGCTCGTGAGCACGACGTACTCGAGTCCGATCTCGGCGATCGCCTCGGCGACGTTCGCCGGCTCGTCGGGGTCGAGCGGCTCCATGCCGCCCGTCGCGACGTCACAGAAGTTACACCCACGGGAACAGCGATCGCCCATCAGCATGAACGTCGCCGTCCCGGGGCCGTCCCGACCGGACCAGCACTCGCCCATGTTCGGACACGAGGCCTCCTCACAGACCGTGTGGAGGTTTCGCTCCCTGAGGACCGACTTGATCTCGGTGAAGCGACTGCCGGAGGGTGGCCGGCTCTTCAGCCAGTCGGGCTTCCGCGAGAGGCTCATTGCTCGTACGTAGGCGGGACGGATCAAAAACCGTGGGGATCGTCGGCCGTCGGATCGGCGCTGTCGGTGTGGACCGCGACCCTGTCCTGATAGGGATCATCGTAGAAGTTCATAGATTTCGAAATCCAGGACCGAGAGACGGGATCGGTGTATCGGCCACCGGGATCTCCGGGTGGCTACGATGATCCCTATGAGAG
>SKXI01000439.1 GCA_007128515.1 Halococcaceae archaeon
GACCCACCGGACGCCTCGATCCGCATCGACCGGTCGGAGCTACAGCGAGCGCTCGACACCGGGCTACGGATCGTCGACGTCCGCTCGCCTCAGGAGTTCCGAGGGGAGATCCTCGCCCCGCCCGGGTGGAACGAGGGCGGCCAGCGCGGCGGCCACGTCCCCGGCGCGGTCAACGTCCCGTGGAGTCGGACGGTGCGTCCGGACGGCCGGTTCAGGCCGACGAACTGGAGGTGCTGTTCGAGGACGAGGGGTGGGTGAGGTTGAGACGGTCCTCTACTGCCGGATCGCCGAGCGCTCGGCGCTGGTCCGGGTCGCCCTCCACGAACTGCTCGGCCACGACGACGTCCGTCACTACTACGGGTCGTGGGTGGAGTGGCGGAACACGGTCGGCGGGCCGATCGAACGGGGCGAGTAAACCCACGGTTACCCCGTCACGTCCGGCGGTTATGCGCCCGATAGTAAGGGGCCGGCTCTTCGAAGCGGGGGACCTATCGATGGGTACCCCCGCAGAGGAGCCGAGACCGTCGGAGACGCGCATCGGCGAGGGAGTGAGACGGACACGCGACGTGGCGCTCGCACACGCCCCGGAACGGGTCCACCGTGGTCGGATCCTCGCGAACCGGGTGGCGATGTACGCCCGGAACCGGCGTATGGACCGCACCGTCGACCGCTCGGACCCGAACCGGTTCGACGCGATCCTCGACGAGT
Source organism: Halococcaceae archaeon (assembly GCA_007128515.1). Taxonomy (GTDB): domain Archaea; phylum Halobacteriota; class Halobacteria; order Halobacteriales; family Halalkalicoccaceae; genus Natronorarus. The sequence goes on from SKXI01000439.1 coordinate 709, forward strand.
ACTCCACCGACGCCGAGACCGTCTTCGTCCACGTCGGGCTGCGCGACGTGAAGCGCGCGTTCGACCGGAACCCGTACGAGTTCCTTCTCGAACGCCTCGACGACCGCTTCGAGAGCGTGCTCACCCAGGGCTTCACCCCCGCGTTTCGCTCACCGGACGGGGTCTACCACAAGCGTTTTTCGCTGCCACGGTTCGGCGCGTTCGCGCGGCTGTTCTTCGAGGAGTGCGATCACCGGACAGACGACCCGACGAACTCGCTGCTCGTCAGGGGACCGTACCGGTTCGACGACTGCACACACCGCGACACGTGGTCGCCGGAGGGGGCGTTCGGCAAGCTCGACCGCGAGAACGTCCTCTACCTCGACGTCGGAACCGACTGGCTTCGCGCCTCCCAGATCCACTACATAGAGTCGGTTCTGGGCGTCCCGTACATGCGGACCGTCGAGTACGAGGGGGTGGTCTACACGGACGAGACGACCTACGAGCGGGTCACCCACCGTTCGCACGCCTACGACGGCGAGGTCCGCTGGAACCGCGCGAAACTCGAAACCGGCCTGCGCGAGGCGGGCGTGCTCGACAGCTACGACCTCTCCGGACTGCAGGTACGGGCGTTCAGGGCACGCGACCTCCGCGAGTGGCTCGCCCCGCGGATCGAGCGCGACCCCTACTACGTCGTCACGTGAGGCGCTCGGAGAAACGACACCGCTAATCCGACCCCACCCCGAGTCCGAACCGTGTCCGCCCTCCTCGACGTGCTGGTGGGGACGGTGCTCCCGCGTGTGCTGGTCATCACCGCGCTGATCGCCACGGGCGTCGGCCTCGCGAACCTCCTCGTCGAGTACGGCGTCGTCCAGCTCATCGCCCGCGGGGCGCGCTACCTCACCGGCCCCGCGAACCTCCCGGACGAGGTGGGGGCGGCGGTGCTCACGAACACCGTCTCGGTGACCGCCGGCTACGGGATGCTCGCGGAGTTCCGGGATCGGGGCGTGCTCGACGACCGGGCGACGCTCGTCGCGGTGGTGATGAACACGTTCTTCGGCTTCGTCCAACACCTCATCACGTTCTACCTCCCCGTGCTGCTCCCGATCCTCGGGCTGCGAGTCGGGCTGCTCTACGTCGGCACGCGGGCGCTGATCGCGCTCTGTATCACGCTCACCGGGGTGCTCGCGGGCGCACTGTTGCTCACCGACCGGAACGTCGATCCGGGGGCGATCGAGGCCGAGGTCCCCGACCGGAACCGAACCACCGGGGATCGGTTCCGCAGGGCGGGCGAGCGCACGCTGAAGAAAGTACGGGAGATCGTCCCCCGGCTCGTGGTGATCTACACGGCGGTGGTGCTCGCCCTCGAGTTCACCGACCTCGAAGGCACGACGACCGCCGCGGAGCCGCTCACCACCCTGTTCGGGCTCCCCGGTGCCGCGGTCCCGGTGATCCTCGTCTTCGTCGCCGACACGACGAGCGGCGCGGTCGTCCTCGCCCCGCTGATCGGCGAGAGCTTCACCGTCCGACAGGCGGTGGTCGCGATGCTCCTCGGCGGGATCCTCTCGTTCAGCGTCTCCACGCTCAAGCGGTCGATCCCGTTCCAGTACGGGATCTGGGGCGCGGAGTTCGGGACGAAGGTGATCCTCGTCAACACCGCCCTCCAGGTGTGTTTCCTCTCGCTCGCGCTCGTCGCGTTCCTCCGTCTCCCGTAGATCGGTATCGTATCCCGGGAATCGGGGCTCGCGGTCCGTCGCAGGGCGACACACGACGGAGTGGGTACGCTTCGGACCGACGGCTCGGAACCGTCGACGGAAGCGCTCGCGTCCGCCCCGGAGACCTGCCGGACGCCAGTATCACGACGCTTCACGCCCCGTGCTCGAGGGCTACGGGCGGCGTTCGGCGACCCGGGGAGGGAGATACCGGGGTACAACCACGCTCGCGAACAACGGCCGCGACGGCATCTCACGGCTCCCCGGGTGCGTTCGCGAACCCGTCGGGGTTTCGAACCGATCGGAACGCGCCGCTCCGGTGAGGTCATCGAGACGGTCGTGTGGCGCTCGGCGGTGTCGTACGGACTGCTGTCGGTCCGGACCGGTCGGACCGGTACCCGGTTCTCGATCCGAGCGGAAACAGTGACGGCGCTCCGCATCGGTCGCCGTGGTCCGCTAGACGAGGAGGCTGCGCCAGAGTCTGGTCAACCCGGTACAGGAGTGGGTCCAGCTCGCCGTCCAGGCCTCGGTCGCGGCGGTCGTGCTCGCGACGATCGGTGGACGGTCGAACCGACGTCGTCGGGTGATCTCGGTTCCACAGTCGGGGCAGTCGACGCTCGCGGTATCGAACCGCTCGTGGACGATCCAGTCGCCTTCGGCGGGGCTCTCGTGGCCGCAGCTCGAACAGTAGAGGGTGGTTTTCGGCGGGGAGGGCTGGGGCGCGGCGGTCATCACCGAAGGGAGGTGACGAGCGGGCATAACGGCTGCGTCTACGGGACTATACGTTCCTCTAGCCCACCCGGGGAACGGTCTTTATCCGGGGGTACGTAGGGGGCCCATGCGCGTAACACAGCTTGGCTCCGGCGGCAACTTCCCGATCCCGATGCCGACCTGTGGCTGCCGGGTGTGTCGCGAGGCACGAGAGGAGGGCGGACGATACGTCAGACGTGGCAACGCGACGTTCGTCCACGACGACAACGCCCTGATCGACACGCCCGAACAGGTCGGCCCGATGCTGAACCGCGCCGGGGTCGACCGGGTGGAGTACGTCTTCCTCACACACTTCCACGGCGACCACGTCAACGGGCTGAGCGTCGTCCAGGCGCTCGGTCGACCCGGGTTCCCGCTCGACACCTGGGCGAACGCCGACCCGCCGACGCTCGTGATGAGCGAGGCTACCCGGCGGGCGATCGAACGGTCACAGCCCTACCGGCTGAAGTACGACGGCGTCTTCGTCGACGTCGAGA
>SKXI01000066.1 GCA_007128515.1 Halococcaceae archaeon
GCGGCGTTCTCGGCGGCGGTCCAGTGGGTCGTGATCCCGTTCATGGTGATCGCGGGGGTGAACTTCGCGCTGTTCTGGCACGTCATCCACGGCGAGTGGCGGACGCTGACCGACGACACGGAGTTCCGGGTGTACACGGGTGCGATCGCGGCGTTCGTCGCCGTACTCTCCGTGTTACTGATCCGTGGAGCGGCACCCCCGCTCGAGATCGGCGGTGCGACCGAGGGAGTCACCGAGAACGCCGTCCGACAGGCGGCGTTTCAGATCGGATCGCTGCTGAACTCGACGGGCTACGCGACGAGCGACTTCGCCGCGTGGGACCCGAACGCACAGATGGTGCTGCTCGCCGCGATGTTCGTCGGCGGCTCCGCCGGTTCGACCGGCGGCGGCGTGAAGGTGATCAGGTGGCTCGTCGTCATCAAGACGCTCCGTCGGGAGCTGTTCGTCGCCGCGAACCCCGATACCGTCCGTCCGGTCCGCCTCGGCGGGCGGGTCGTCGACGAGGACGCGATCCGCGGTATCATGACCTTCACGCTACTCTACGTGCTGCTGTTCGCCGGAGGGGCGGTCTTCCTCTCGCTCGACTCCGCGCGGATCGGCTACGAGCTCTCGACGCTCGAGGCGATGAGCGCCTCGCTCGCGACCATCGGGAACATCGGACCGGGCTTTGGCTCGGTCGGTCCGTTCGGGAGCTACCTCGCGTTCTCCGACGCCTCGAAGCTCCTGATGATCGTCCTCATGTGGGTCGGACGGCTAGAGATCGTGCCCGTCCTCGCGCTGTTCGTCAGCCGGCTCGAACGGTGATGCATCTAAACACCTAACCCGGCGGGTAGAGAACGCGGCGTATGCGAGTGATCGTCGTCGGCGCTGGCGAGGTGGGCTCGAGCATCGCCCGGGACCTCGCCAGTGCACATGAGGTGATCGTCATCGACCGGGACGAGGACTTAGTCGAGGAGCTGAAGTACAGCATCGACGTGCTCTCCCTCGCCGGAGACGGGACCTCCCTCGCCACGCTCGAGCAGGCCGACGTTGACGACGCGGACCTCCTGATCGCGTGTACGGACGGTGACGAGACGAACATCGTCACCTGTGCGACGGCCAGCTCGGTGGGCGATCCGTTCACCGTCGCCCGGGTGAAAGACCCGGAATTTCTGAACACCTGGGAGCGGGCGAACGGCGCCTTCGGCGTCGATTACATGGTCTGTACGGACCTCCTGACCGCGAACACGGTCGTGAACGTCGCGAGCCTCCCCTCGGCACACGACGCCGACTGGTTCGCGGAGGGCGCGATCCAGATCGCCGAGTTCGCCGTTCCGGAGGGAAGCGGACTCTGCGGGCAGACCGTTCAGGAGGCGGACCGCTTCGACTCGCTGACGTTCGTCGGCGTGCTCAGAGACGGTGAGGTCGAGATCGCGAGCGGGGATACCCGGCTCGAAGCCGGAGACTACGTCGTCGTGATCGGGACGCCCGCGGACGTCCTCGAGTTCGCCGCCGAACTCGTGCCGGGCGAGATCCCCGAGCGCGAGGACGTCGTCATCGTAGGGGGGAGCGAGATCGGCTACCAGTGTGCCAAGCAGTTCGAAGACCGCGGGTTCTCCCCCCGGCTGATCGAGCAGGACGGCCCACGCGCGCGATGGCTCGCCGAGGAGCTTCCACGGACGGTCGTCCTCCAGAGTGATGCGACGGACGTGGGGTTTCTCGCGCGCGAACACATCGACACGGCGGACGTCGTGGTCGCAACACTCGGAAACGACGAGCAGAACCTGCTCATCTGTCTGCTCGCGAAACGCCTCGGTGCGAGGCGGGCAATCGCCATCGTCGAACACACCGCGTACGTCGATCTCTTCGAGACGGTCGGTATCGACGTGGCTATCAGTCCGAGGGAGGTAACTGCCGAAGAGATCACCCGGTTCACGAGCGAAGGGCAGATGGAGAAGATATCGCTCATCCACCACGATAGAGCGGAGGCGATCGAGGTGGAAGTCGATTCGAAGAATGTCTTCGTCGACCGTCCGATCAGCGCGGCTGTCACCGACCTTCCCACGGGGGTCGTCATCGGCGCGATAACCCGGGGTGAGGAGTACGTCACTCCCCGCGGGGACACGGTGATCAAGGAGGGCGACCACCTCGTCCTCTTCGCGAAGACGGCTCAGATGGGCGAGGTCACGTCCCTGCTGTAGAAGCTACGACTTCCAGAACGCCCTCGTGAACAGGACGAGCACCGGGATCACCTCGATCCGACCGATCCACATCAAGAAGATCATCACGACCTTCGTCCCCGTCGGGAACACCTCGTAGGTGCCGAACGGGCCGGCGACGCCGAACGCGGGGCCGATGTTGAGGAACGTCGCCGCGGCCGCGCCCATCGCGTCGAACTCCGAGAGCGTGAGGCCGACCCGTGCGGCGTCCGAAACGACAATAATCGTCGCGAGGAAGAAGATCACGACGTTGATCAGCGTGAATGCGTAGATGTCCCGGATCGTCTCCTCGTCGACGACGCTCCCGCCCAGCCTGACCGGGCGGATCGCCTCGGGGTGGATCGCGGTGAACAGGTCGCGTCTGAACGCCTTCACCACGACGAGCCACCGAAGCGCCTTGATCGAGCAGGTGGTGCTCCCGGCCATCCCGCCGAGGAACATACAGAGAAAGAGCATGTGCTTCGCCGACTCCGACCAGGTGTCGAAGTCGAAGTTGGCGTAACCGGTCGTCGTCGTGATCGAGACGACGTTGAAGACGGAGTGACGAACAGTCGGTTCGAGGCCCTCCCCGTACTCCGCGTCGACGACGAGCAACAGCGCCGTGACGGTACTGAAGAAGACGAGCGTCCCGACGTAGAACCGGAACTCCTCGCTCTCGAGCAGGCGTTTCCAGCTGCCCTGGAGCGCGAAGTAGATCAGCACGAAGTTCGTCGCCCCGACGATCATGAACAGGACGGTGACCCACTGGACCGCCGGCGAGAAGGCCATCAGACTGTCCGCCTCGGGCGAGAAGCCGGCGGTCGCGATCGTCGTAAAGGGGTGTGCGACGGCGTTGTAGAGGTCCATGTTCGGCGCCAGCCCCACGAGGTGCAGCGCGTAGAGCGCGGCGACGTTCACGGTGGTCAGGCCGAGATAGAGCCCTCCGAGGATGCGTGCGGTCTGGGAGATCCGTGGTTTCAACCGGTTGACGTCCCGGGTCTGTGTTTCGCTTTCCATCAGCTGTGCGCCACCGACGCCGAGCTCCGAGAGGATCATCGTCGCGAGAACCAGAATGCCGAGCCCGCCGAGCCACTGGAGCACCTGCCGCCACATGAGGATCGACCGGGAGTGCGCGTCGAAGTCGAGCAGGACGGTCGCGCCGGTCGTGGTCACGCCGCTCATCGACTCGAACAGCGCGTTCACCGGCCCCGCGACCGACCCCTCCCCGGCGACGAGAAACGGGAGCGAGCCGACCAGCGGTACCGAGAACCAGGTGACCGCCACCATCAGGAACGCCTCGCGGGGCCCGAAGCCGTCGCGTCTGTCGGTCAGCGATTCGAGGACGACCCCGACGACGAGACAGACGCCGATCGCGGCGAGAAACGGCACCGGGCTCTCCGCGTAGTAGAGTGCAACGAGCAGCGGGAACGAGAGCGGAACCGTCAGCCACTTCAGGACCGTCCCGGTGA
>SKXI01000030.1 GCA_007128515.1 Halococcaceae archaeon
TCGTCCTCGCTGCCTCGCCGGCGAGTCAGTCCGAGCTGTTGCTGTACGAGTTCGTCGCGGGTCGGAAGACCGTCTACCTCACCACGGAACGATCGGAGTCGACCGTGCGGGAGGTCCTGGAAACGGCGGGAACGGAGTCGGGAGATCTGGACGTCCGGACGATCGGTGGCGAGGAACCGCTCGCCGACGCACGACGGACGATCGACGACCTCACGGAGAGCGTCGCGCTCGTGATCGATCCGACGCGGCTCTTCGAGCGACAGGACGAACCGACCTACCGGGGGTTCCTGAACGAGCTGGAGACGTGGACCACCGAGACCGACAGCGTCGCTTTCCTCCACTGTCTGGAGGGTCGTGGCGTCACGGACACCCGGGATCTCACCCAGTACCGCGCGGACGTGATCTTCGAGCTCGCGACCGAGGTGACCGGCGAACGCGTGGAAAACAGCCTCGCAGTCCTCAAATACCGGGGTGGACAGGCGTTCGACGACGTTATCAAGCTCGATCTGACGAGCGAGGTCGATATCGACATCAGCCGGAAGATCGCGTGACGGTTCTGCTCGTACTGTCTGCTGTAATTATCTGAAGGTTCTCCCGACCCCGTAGCGGCGAGGATCCGTAACGAGTTGCAGCCGAGAGTATCACACGACCAGCGGCGTCGTCCGATCGAGAGGATCCGAAGCCCCTCGTCCCGGGATCGGTTCGAGGGGAAAAGTCCTCGTTAAAACTACTTTCGCACGGAGATAGCACCCACTCTGCCAGCGAAAACCCGTTTTCGAGCCCCTACCGACGTTATACCGCTACTAAGCTCTCCAGCGGTGTTCTTAGCAGCTGAATTGTAATATCTACTTTCGTGATAGGAAGGGAGGAATGCGAGGTCAGAGAGTAATGCAACGAAAACGGCGGGTTCCAGCCTGGCGAACGATCCGGTTGGCCCGTATACGACGGGTTACGCTCACCGGTCGACGGCCGGAGAACCGTACGGGCGGAAACGGCGCTCTCGGCCACGGGACGAGCGGTAGTACGGGGTTACCGACTGCTACGACGCGAGTTCGCGGCCGCACGCGCGAGGTGATGACGAGTGAGTAGCGATACGGTCGGTACGGAGGTGACGGGGGGTGCTGACGACGACGCCGGCGGGTCCGAGGGCGAGGGGACGTCGGTCGACGATCCCCGAGTGGCCGTCGGCGAGTACACCTGGGAGCACTTCAAGCGGGAGCAGTACTACGACGACGACGGTCAGCCGCCGCGAGACGGCTCGGGCGAGGTCGAACCGTTCGAGCCAGAAGGGTACCTCGGGTTCGATCCCGAGGAGGTCGAGTCGGTCCTGGCGACCGCTGCTGGCACCGGCGAGGTAGTTCGGTCGGTCGAACACCGACGAACCGTCGACGTCAACCCCGACCTCGACGAGGACGACTTCTTCTCCACCGCCGACGGACACCCGACGCTGGTGAACCGTTACGATCTCGAGAAACGGGTTTCGATGGAGCGAAAACGCCACTTCGAGGAGGTCGAGCGCTACTGGGTCGACAAGCCCAACGCGTTCGTCGTGATCTTCCACTCGCGTAAGGAAAACGAGAAGAAGTACTACCTGATCGACCCGTACCTCAACGAGATCGAGGCCGACCTCGTCGAGTTCCTCTCGGGCAAGCTCCGGACGACGATCATGTACTCCGACGACGACGTCGTCGTTCGCGGGAGCGACGGGGACCGGAGCTCGGTGTTGGAACAGGAGTCCAAACGACTCCTGGATCGCTACGACCTCCGTGACACCGTCGATGACTCGGGAATCGCCGATAGACTGAAACGACTTCTCGGCAGGGGCGGCGATACTGGTGGCGATGGAGCGATAGAGGGGATCGAGGCCCGACCGGAACCCGCGGTGCTCGACGAGGACAGCGGCCGATTGAACGAGTACCAGATCGAGAAGCTCCTCTACGTCCTGGAACGCGATTTCATCGGCTACGAGCGGATCGACGGGATCAAACACGACATCAACGTCGAGGACATCTCCTGTGACGGCTACGGCTCTCCCGTCTTCGTCTACCACACGGATTACGAGAACCTCATCACGAACGTTCGACATCGAGAGGACCGCTTGGACGATTTCGTCGTCAAGCTGGCGCAACGATCGGGAAAGGGGATCAGCAAACGACAGCCACAGGTGGACGCGAGCCTCCCCGACGGCTCCCGTGCGCAGTTGACCCTCGGTGAAGAGGTCTCGGACCACGGGACGAACTACACGATCCGACAGTTCAAGGACGTCCCGTTCACGCCGGTCGACCTGATCAACTGGCACACGTTCTCGCTCGACGAGATGGCGTTCCTCTGGCTCTGTATCGAGAACCACAAGTCGCTGATCTTCGCGGGAGGGACGGCCTCCGGGAAGACCACGAGCTTGAACGCGGTCTCCCTGTTCATACCGGCGAACACCAAGATCGTCTCGATCGAGGACACCCGCGAGGTCGAGCTCCCCCAGCGCAACTGGGTCGCGAGCGTGACTCGGCCGTCGTTCAGTCAGGACAACGTCGGTGACGTAGACGAGTTCGACCTGCTGGAGGCAGCCTTGCGACAACGCCCGGACCACATCGTGATGGGCGAGGTCCGCGGGGAGGAGGGACGGACCCTCTTTCAGGTCATGTCGACGGGACACACGACCTACACGACGTTCCACGCGGACACGGTCGACGAGGTGCTCAAACGGTTCACGACCGATCCGATCAACGTCTCGAAGACGCTCTTCACCGCGTTGGATCTCGTCTCCGTACAGACCCAGACCCGGATACAGGGTACCAAGGTCCGTCGCAACAAAACGATCACCGAGATCGACGAGTACGACGCCGAGAACGACGAGATACGGGTTCAGGACGTCTACCAGTGGCAGCCCGAACGCGACGAGTTCCTGCAGCAAGGGACCTCGAAGAAGCTCCAGGAGATCGCCTTCGACCGCGGCTGGTCGGAGGGGCGACTCCGACGGGAGCTGTTCGAACGCCGAACGATCCTCGCGTACCTGATCGAGAACGATCTCAACCGGTACGGCCAGGTAGCTGCCACCATCCAGGCGTACATCAACGACCCCGAGAGCATTCTGACGCTGATGGCCAACGACCGGCTGGAGGAAAACCTCGAGAACCTCCAGGATATGGAGTCGGTGCTGGTCGACGTCGATCCCGAAAAGGAGGCGATGGTCCCCCGGCCTGACCCGGACGAGACGACGCTCTCGGAGGTTCGAGGGATCCTCGCGGAGGCCGAGGGTCGAGTGTTCGAGGGGTATCGAGGTCGGGAGCCGCCGAGCCTCGTCGACGCGTTGCCATCGCTGAACGATCTAACCGCCGACCACTCGAACGGAAACGACGAGGAGTCGATGCTGATCCCGGAACGGGACGTCGACACCGAGGCCGAACACGATCGAGATCCCGAGGCCTCTGCCGGAAACCGACGATCGTCACGTAGGGAGGAATCGATCGACGGGACGGGAGACGGCGAGAGGGTGATCGACGAACTCGGGGATTCGAACGCTTCGAACGGGACGAACGGATCGCCGCCGGCCGAGTCCGACGGGCCAGAGACGAACGGACGGAGCGGGTCGGGAGGATGAGATCCATGGAATACGTATACGCGGCGCTCGTGCTGGAGAGA
>SKXI01000421.1 GCA_007128515.1 Halococcaceae archaeon
CTTTCGAAATGGTTTTACGAGCAACCGCCGAAACGAACGCACAGAGCGCATCTGCGCGTGAGATACCAATGGCGAAAAAACCACACCAGAACCTGGCCATCATCGGCCACGTCGACCACGGCAAGAGCACGCTCGTCGGGCGACTCCTCTTCGAGACGGGGTCCGTACCGGAGCACGTCATCGAGCAGCACCGAGCGGAAGCAGAGGAGAAGGGCAAGGGCGGGTTCGAGTTCGCCTACGTGATGGACAACCTCGCGGAGGAGCGAGAGCGAGGGGTCACCATCGACATCGCCCACCAGGAGTTCGACACGGACAACTACTACTTCACGATCGTCGACTGTCCCGGTCACCGCGACTTCGTGAAGAACATGATCACGGGCGCGAGCCAGGCGGACAACGCGGTGCTCGTCGTCGCGGCGGACGACGGCGTCCAGCCCCAGACCCAGGAGCACGTCTTCCTCGCCCGTACCCTCGGGATCAACGAGCTGATCGTCGCGGTCAACAAGATGGACGTCGTCGACTACGGCGAGGCCGAGTTCAAGGGCGTCGTCGACGAGGTCTCGAAGCTGCTGAAGCAGGTGAACTTCCCGGTCGACGACGCCGGCTTCATCCCGATCTCGGCGTTCGAGGGCGACAACATCTCCGAGCACTCGGAGAACACCGACTGGTACGACGGCCGGACGATCCTCGAGTCGCTCGACGACCTCAAGGAGCCGGAGCCGCCGTCGGACGCCCCGCTCCGACTGCCGATCCAGGACGTCTACACCATCTCCGGCATCGGGACGGTTCCCGTCGGCCGGATCGAGACGGGGCAGCTCAAAGCGGGCATGAACGTCTCGTTCCAGCCGAGCGACGTCTCGGGCGAGGTCAAGACCGTCGAGATGCACCACGAGGAGGTCGAGGAGGCGAACCCCGGCGACAACGTCGGGTTCAACGTCCGCGGCATCGGCAAGAACGACATCCGCCGCGGCGACGTCTGTGGTCCGGCCGACGACCCACCGACGGTCGCCGAGACGTTCACCGCACAGATCGTCGTGATGCAGCACCCGTCGGTGCTCACCGCCGGCTACACGCCGGTCTTCCACGCCCACACGGCACAGGTCGCCTGCACGTTCGAGTCGATCGACCAGAAGATCGACCCGGCCAGCGGCGAGGTCAAAGAGGAGAACCCGGACTTCATCCAGTCCGGCGACGCCGCGGTCGTCACCGTCCGCCCGCAGAAGCCGCTGTCGATCGAGCCGTCGAGCGAGATCCCCGAACTCGGCAGCTTCGCGGTGCGCGACATGGGCCAGACGATCGCCGCCGGCCGCGTGCTCGAGGTCACCGAGAAATAGATGCAGCAAGCACGCGTCAGGCTCGCGGGGACGAACCCGGGTGACCTGGATACGATCTGCGGCGACGTCCGCGAGATCGCCGACAAGACCGGTGTGAACGTCTCCGGGCCGATACCGCTGCCGACGAAGACGCTCAACGTCCCGGCTCGCAAGTCGCCCGACGGCGAGGGCACCGCGACCTGGGAGCACTGGGAGATGCGTGTCCACAAGCGCCTGGTCGACCTCGACGCCGACGAGCGTGCGCTGCGCCAGCTCATGCGCATACAGGTCCCGAACGACGTCTCGATCGAGATCGTCCTCGAGGACTGACCGACGTTTCATCCGGTTTCACCGGTTTATCGACCGCATTCTTTTAGCCGCGCACTCCCTAGCGAGAGCGAATGCGCCCCCCGCGGAGCCCCTCCCTCGAAACGCTCGGGATCATCGCGGCCGTCTTCGCCGTCCAGCAAGCGGTGGCGCTGGTCGGGTTCGGTGTCGAACTGTTCGCGCTCGCCGCGCCGCTCGAACACCGGCCCTGGACGCTCCTGACGAGCGTCTACGCCCACGCTGACCTCACCCACCTGTTCGCGAACGCCGTCGGCCTCGCGGTGCTCGGTCTGCTCGTCGAGCGCGCGTCGAACCGCTCGCGGTTTCACGTCTTCGTCCTCCTGACCGGTCTCCTGGCCGGGCTCGCGGAGGTCCTCTTCGGGCTCCTCGTCGGCTACCCCCGGATGGTACTCGGCATCAGCGGCGCGGTGTTCGCGCTGATGGGCTACGTCGTCGCTGGCAACCCGGTCGCGGACTCGATCATGGGCCGGTTCCGGCCGACGCGGAGACAGCAACTGCTGGTCGTCGTCGTCCTCGGCGGACTGGTCACGCTCGTTACGGCCTCTCAGGGCGTCGCGCTCGTCGCGCACTTCACCGGCTTCGCACTCGGCCTGATCGGTGGTCGCCTCCACGTGCTCCGGGCGTACTGACGCGGAACGGAAGCCTCAAATAACGCCCGCCGGTAGGAGGTGGTGCGGGCTCGTAGATCAGCGGTAGATCGCTTCCTTCGCAAGGAAGAGGCCCTGGGTTCAAATCCCAGCGAGTCCACTACTCCTGCGCGGTGAGCAGATTCGCGAGCGGCGACTGATACAGGAAACGGAGTCGACCGCCGCCAGTCGTCGTTCGCGTACCGGGGGAACGGGGACGTCCGGTTTCGGGTCCGGATCCAGGTGGGCACCCGAAAGGAGGCGTTATCCGTCACACCGCCGAACGTTCTCCACTCACGTTCGGACGGCCGATGACCGACCGGAGGCCGAGGATCGGATCAGAGGTCGAGGATCCGCTGGAGGGTCCCGGGGTCCCGGACGTTCAGGCGACTCGCTTCCCGTTCCAACGTCGCGACCGTTTCGAGATGTCGGTTCGCGCGGTCGACGTCGCCCTCGGCGCCCGCACGCGCCATCCGCTGTGAGGCCTGCATCGCCTCACGCATGACGATCGCGTACTCGGAGGCCGTATCGCAAACCTCCCGCGCCTCGACGTCGTCGATCCCGTACGAAGCGTCGATCGCGTCCCGGAACGAGTCCCTCGCGTCCTGGAACCGACCCTCCGCGGTCTCGAACCTCGCCTCCGCCCGGGAGTAACGCCCGTCGTTCCACGCGCCCGTCCCGCTCTCGCGAGCTTCGATCCCCCGGTTCGCCTCGCCCACGCCGTCGTTGTAGAACTCGAGGACGCGGCGTCTCTCGCGGTCCTCCGGCGTTGGCTCCGGGGTTCCCCCCGTCCTTTCCGCCCCCTCGTCGCCACCGTCGCGCCGGGTGGACGTCGCCGTCGGCTCCGCCTCTGCCTCGCCATCGAGGGCGCCGAGACACCCGGCGAGCGATACCGGCAGCAGCGCTACGGCACCTCTCAGACACGTCCGTCGTTTCATTCACCGGCATTGCACCCGCGATCGTATATCAATCTGGAGGTGTCCCGACGACCGTTCTCGGGTCCCGAGAGGCCAGAGCTGTCGATCTCTCGCTCACTACCGCCTCGTCGTTCCCCACCCGCCGAGGGCGATCAGGATGAGGACGAACGCGACGAAGGTGACGACCGGCTACTGGCCCGTCCGCGTCTGTAGAGCGGCGAGAGGACGTCGACGCAACCGCTTGCCCGAGCGCGAACGGGCACCAGAACCGTCCGAAGCGTGGGAATCCGATCCCGACCGTAGTCGAAACGATCCCACTCGGTGGTCGAAGCGAGGCCTTCGCCCGATGCTTCTTCCCGTCGCGTCTCACCTACCGGGCTGGCTGGCGATCCTCACCGGAAACGGGCGTCACCCCGACGGGACCGTTCGGA
>SKXI01000110.1 GCA_007128515.1 Halococcaceae archaeon
ACGGGAAGCCCCCGACGCTCGTCTACACGATCGCGAACTTCCAGAACCCCACCGGAACGACCCTCACGACCGACCGACGGCACCGACTGCTCGACCTCGCCTCGGAGTACGACTTCGTGATCCTCGAGGACGACGCCTACGGCGAGCTGCGCTTCGACGGCGACGAGCTCCCGACGCTCTCGGAACTCGACGACGAGGGACGGGTGATCCACGTCGGGACGTTCTCGAAGACGATCGCTCCCGGGGTGCGAACCGGCTGGGTGATCGGTCACGAGGAGGTCGTGAGAGAGATCCGTGGGGTCGCCGCCGGTGGGACGAACACGTTCACCCGTGGGGTGCTCGGACGGTACTGTGCCGAGGGTCACCTCGACGAGGCGGTTCCGAAGCTACGCCGGGCCTACGAACGTCGACGCGACCACCTGCTCCGCTGTCTGGAGGGGTCGATGCCGACGGAGGCCTCGTGGACCGAGCCGGACGGCGGCTTCTTCGTCTGGGTCGAACTCCCCCCCGGGATCGACACCGAGGAACTGCTCCCGCGAGCGGCCGAGGAGGGGGTCGTCTACCTGCCGGGATCGATGTTCTACCCCGACGACCGGGGCGCGAACGGGCTGCGGCTCTCGTTCAGTCAGGCACCGCCCGAGGCGATAGACCGAGGGATCGAGGCGCTCGCGCGCGTCGTCCGGAGCGCGTTACCAGCCGAGTGACCGGCTCAGACGTAGCCGAACAGCGTGCCGAGGAGGACGAGCACCCAGAGCGCGCTCCCGACGAGCAGCATGTCGTTGAACCGGCTCTCGCGCGTCGCACGTCTGGCCGCCCCGCCGGCAATCAACCCCAGGGCGACGACGACGAGCATCCGCTGGAGGACGACGTCGACCGGCAGCGAGTCGACGCCGACGATCCCGTAGTCGAGCCAGACCGCGAGTGAGAGCGAGAGCGAGGCGACGACCGCCGCGTCGATCCGGCGTTCGAGCCCGGCTGCGATGGCGTAGGTCGCCATCGGAATACCGAGGGCGACGACGGGGTAGAGCAGCGCCGCGATGGCGTGCATCGAGAGCGCCTCCACGTGGCGTTCGAGTGCGATCCCCCCGACGCGGACGCCGAGGAAGAGGGTGAGGATCGCCGCCGCGAGCAGCAGGTGACGGGGTTCGATCCGATCGGTGACGGCGTGAATCCGGGCGCGGTCAACCGCCGTCAGGTGCTCGCTCGCCGTTCGAGGGATCCCTGAGGAGACGCGTCCTCCGGCGAGGAGTCCGATCGCCGTCGGTGCGAGCACCACCCCCACCAGATCGACGAGCGTCGCCCAGCCGTCGGCGTCGGAGGGACCGGCGTTCTCCAGGTTGATCCGCGTCACGTCGGACTGGTTGTCCACCTGGGGCAGCGACATGAAGTCGCGTTCGATGGCGAGCTGGGCGGCCTCGACGCCGTCGACGCGGTGGCGGAGGGTGAACCAGTCGAAGTGTTCGGTGTGAGCCTGCATGGCGACCCAGCGGTCCCCGTCGTTCGGCGCCTCGTAGAGCCGAATGTGCATCCGGTGGCCGTAGTAGTCGCCGTCTTCGAGCTGGAGGGTCTCCGTCACCCACTGGCCCTCGCCGTCGCCGGGGTCAACGTAGGCGTATCTCGTGGTCCCCGCGGCCTCACCCCAATCGGTCCCGGTCGCGTGGTGGCCCTCCTCGGCGAGGAACGAGTAGGTCCCGGGCTCTGCGTCCTCGCTTTCCTCGTCGAGTTCCTCCCAGTCCGTCTCGCCCTCCTCGGTCAGGAGACGGACGACCTCCTCCGTCTCACCCCGGACGATGACGTTGATCGGACTCCGTTTCTCGAACGAGTCCTGTGCGTTCAGGTACGCCCAGAACGCGCTCTCGGAGCCCTCGAACTGGACGAGGTCGGGTTCCTCGTCCTCCTCGGGGAGCACGTCGCTCGTGGAGGGAGAGGTGAACAGCGAGGGGCCACCGACGAACGCGAACGCGATCGCGACCAGCACGAGGGCGACGACGACGGAGCGGCGCATCTCTCGGCGGTTCCGTAGTACGGAGTATAGAGCGTGTCGGTTCGAGGGTGCTCACCCGGTCGAACTCAGTCGTCCGCGGGAGCCGGTGCGGCGGGCGGCGTGGCCCTCTCCGGAGGCATCGAGGGCGTCGGGTGGTCGCGGCGGGCGCGGACGAACAGCGCGTGGGCCATGATTCCGATAGCGATCGTTGCACCAACGGGGACGGCGATCGAGAGGGTGACGCCACCGAGGGCGAGCGGACCCGAAACCCCGAACAGGGTCAGGGGGATGAACAGCAGGACGAGATCGTGATATTCAGTCATACTAATTACCTTGTATGCGGATTAGTCACTTAGTTCTTGCGTCGGAGATCCGTGTGGGAGACTGTTCAGTCAGGTGTGATTTACCCGGCGGTAGTGCGTAAGTTATACGTACCTTGTTTTCAACTGCATTGGGATTGTACAAGCCAGCATCCCGAGGGCGGACAGTGGCCCCTCGTGCGTTCGTGAGGTGGCCCGCGGCATCGGTGTGTATTATACGGGACGGGCCGATAGCCGAAGTATGTCCGTCGAACCCGGGGGACCGATCCCTCGACGGCGCCCCCACGACACGAACGACGAGCCCGAACTCCGATCGGCCGTCGCATGACGCTCGACCAGCTCAGGGACGTCTCGGATCGTGCGATCGTCCCGTTCGTCTCGGTCGCGACACGTCTCGGACTCAGCCCGAACGCCGTCACGACGGCCGCGTTCGTCGTCGCGGTCGTCGCGAGCGTCATGCTCTACGTCGCGGGGAGCGACCCGCGATGGTATCTCCCGGCCGGCCTGCTCGTCCTCCTGAGCGGGCTGCTCGACGTGCTCGACGGTGCGCTCGCACGCGAGACCGGGACCGCCTCCGAGGCGGGTGACTTCCTCGATCACGTCCTCGACCGGTACGGTGACGTGGTGATCCTCGGTGGACTCGCCCTCGGGGTCGAACAGTACGTCCTCGGGCTGGTCGCGATCACCGGGGTGTTGCTGACGGCGTACCTCGGGACGCAGGCCCAGGCGGTCGGTCTCGGACGGATCTACGGCGGCCTGCTCGGGAGGGCGGACATCCTCGTCCTCGTCGGGGTGACGAGCGTCGTCGCGACCTGGGTACGCGTCGAGGTCGCGGGCCTTACCGTCGTCGGCCTGCTTCTCGTGTTCTTCGCGGTCGTGAGTCACGTGACGGCGCTCCAGCGGTTCGTCTGGGCCTGGCGCGACCTCCGGTGAGCGATCCGATCCCGGTTCGTCCGGGCGTATCGGACACCGATCTAGTGCCAGACTAACGCCGTACAAAGAGGTCGAACCGTGAATTAAGCGGCGCGTAAGTATGTGGAGAGCGGCTCGTAACTAGCTCATGAAACGTCGGGCCCTCCTCACCACCGCAGGCGTCGGTCTTCTGGGAGTCGCGGGATGTGTTGCGGAGGACGCAGGCACCGGGTCGAACGGGAACAGTAGCGACGACCCGGACGAGACGCCGACCGAGCCGTCCGACGAGGGCGACGCGGACGACGGGAACGGTGACGACGGTGACGACGAAGAGGAGACGGACGACGACGGGGACGACGAGTTCGAGGAAGGAGACGACGACGGTGCGGCCGACGACGACGAG
>SKXI01000153.1 GCA_007128515.1 Halococcaceae archaeon
CCAGCGCCTACGCGCTCCGCTGTGCGCGGGCGGGCGTCGAGACCCTCGTCGTCTCGACCGACCCGGCACACAGCACCGGTGACGTCTTCGACCAGGCGTTCGACGACGATCCGAGCCCCGTAGCGGGCTACGACCGGCTCTCGGCGATGGAGCTGGATCCCGAACGCGAGCTCCACGAGCACCTGATGGAGACGAGACGCCGACTCTCCGACCAGCTCAGCGCGGCGATGGTCAACGAGATCGACGTCCAGATCGAGATGGCCCACCGGACCCCCGGCGCGTACGAGGCGGCGCTGTTCGACCGGTTCATCGACGTGATGCGCGAGGAGAGCTACGACCGGGTCGTCTTCGACACCTCGCCGACCGGCTCGACGCTCCGGCTGCTCGCGCTGCCGGGGCTGCTCGAGAAGTGGATCGATCGGCTCGCGTACAAACGCGAGAAGAGCATCGAGCTGTTCGAGATGGCGGCGATCGGCCGGCAGGAGCCGCGCCGAGTCGCCGAGGGCGATCCGATCCTCGCACACCTCGAGCGACGGAGAGAACGGTTCGAGTTCGCGGGGCGAACGCTCCGGGAGGCCGCCTTCTACCTCGTCTGTACGCCCGACGAACTCACGGTGCGCGAGACCGAGCGGTCGCTCTCGACCCACGCCGAGCACGACCTCTCGGTGGAGGGGATCGTGATCAACAAGCTGACGCCCGAACCGGATCCCGACGAGGAGGGCACGGGCGCCCGGTATCTCAGGGCGAAGGTCGCGACCGAGCGCGAGCGGGTCGAGCGGATCGAACGCGAGTTCGCCCCGCCGGTCGTCGCCCGTATCCCGTCGCGCACACGGGAGATCACGGGTGAACTCCTGGAGGAGACGGCGGCGGCACTCGAGATCGACCCGGGCCTGGGAACGTGACCGACGTCCACGATCGACGGAGACGTCCGCCGGGGAACCCGTCCCGGTCGACGGATTGAATTCGTATCGGCTGTACGGTGAGAATTAGCAAATGTTTATTATGTCGTTGTGCGTCGCCCCTCGTAGACAGTACCATGTCAATGGGCATCATCTGGATCGTGGCGCTCGTACTCACGACGTTCACGGTCGCGTACGTGGGCTACGGGCGGTACCTCGCGGGGTTCGTCGAACTCGACGACGAGCGCGAGACGCCGGCGCACAGGTACGAGGACGGCCAGGAGTACGTCCCGGCGAAGACGCCGGTCCTGTTGGGCCATCACTACTCGAGCATCGCCGGCGGCGCGCCGATCGTCGGCCCGATCACGGCGGCGCTGATCTGGGGCTGGGTGCCGGCCGTGCTCTGGGTCGCGATCGGCAACCCGATCCTCGGGGCGGTCCACGACTTCGTCTCGCTCTCGGGCAGTATCAGACACGAGGGGCGCTCGATCGGGTCGATCCTCGGCGAGTACGTCGGCAAGCAGGGCAAGGACATGCTGCTGTGGTTCGCCTTCCTGCTCGTGATCCTCGTCGTCGCGGTCTTCGCGCTGGTGATCGGGGTCGTCTTCAACGCCTATCCGGAGGCGGCGACCGCGAGCATCCTCTACGTCGCGCTCGCGCTGATCTTCGGCGTCTGGCTCTACCAGCTCGGGCTCTCGTTCGCCGTGGGGACCCTGATCTTCGTGCCGGCGGTCTTCGTGGCCGTCTGGGTCGGCATCCAGTTCCCGATCGCGCTCACCCCGCCCGCCGAGGACGCCTTCCGCGAGGGAACGATCGTCCTGCTGGGGGGCTTCCCGCTCGAACTGCTCGGCGAGCAGAACATCGCCGCGTGGGTCGTCACGATCCTCGTCTACGGCGGGCTCGCGAGCGTCCTCCCGGTGTGGATGCTGCTGCAGCCGCGGGACTACCTCTCGTCGTTCCTGCTGTACACCGGCGTCGGCGGGGCACTGGTGGCCGTCATCGTCGGAACGGTCCTGGGGAACACCGCCGAGCCGCTGACGATCAACATCGCCGCCTGGTACGGCTTCATGGGCAGCGACCTCGTCCCGTTCCTGATGCCGCTGTTCCCGCTGCTGTTCCTGACGATCGCCTGCGGGACGATCAGTGGCTTCCACTCGCTTGTCTCGTCCGGAACGACCGCCAAACAGCTCGACAAGGAGACCGACGCCAAGCTGATCGGCTACGGCGGCATGCTCGGCGAGGGGCTGCTCGCCGCGGTCGCGCTCTGTACCGTCGTGCTGATCGCTGCGGCGCCCGCCGCCGGTGGGATCGCGCTCGCGTTGCCGAACTTCGCCGACGGCGGCGGCATCATCCTGACCGCCCTCGGCGTTCCGCTGTTCGTCGGGACGGTGTTCATGGGGCTCGTGCTCTCGGCGTTCTTACTCACCAGCATGGACACCGCCGTCAGGCTCGGCCGGTACATGATCGAGGAGATCATCGACGTGCCCGAGACGACGATCGAGAGAGCCGGCGCGAACAAGCTCGTCAACACGACCGTGATCGTCGTCGTGGCGTTCGTCCTGTTGG
Source organism: Halococcaceae archaeon (assembly GCA_007128515.1). Taxonomy (GTDB): domain Archaea; phylum Halobacteriota; class Halobacteria; order Halobacteriales; family Halalkalicoccaceae; genus Natronorarus. The sequence continues at coordinate 2,466 of SKXI01000153.1, forward strand.
GAAGCGGCGAGTGGGAGACGCTCTGGCCGCTGTTCGGCGGCGCGAACCAGCTGCTCGCGGCGCTCGCGCTGCTGACCGCGACGGTCTGGCTCGCCAACTGGGACGAGTCGAAGCAGCTGATCTCGACCGGCGGTCCGATGGCGCTGATGGCGGCGGTCACCGTCTGTGGGCTGCTCTGGCTCGCGGGCTACCAGGTGCTCTACCAGGGGATCGTCCTCGGCGGGCTCGAGACGACGTTCGAGATCGCCGCCGGTATCGTTCAGGGACTGATCGCACTCGTGCTCGTCGGTCTCGGGGTGGCCCTGCTGTGGATCGGCTACGGTAACCTGAAGACGGTGCGCGAGCCCGATGCCGTCGCGGCCGACGGCGGCGAACCGGCCGAGGACGACGACTGATACGGGCTGTCGTAGTCTCTTACCGGTAGTTCGTCGACCGATCGGATGAGGGCTAATAAAACGTCACGACTGCCCGTACGAGGCCGTCGGCTTCCACCCGGAATCCGTTCCGGAGCCCGACTCGGAAGGGATCACCGTCGAGACCCATCGGTTCCCGAACGCGACCCGAACGAGGTCGGTGATCCGTTCGCCCCGCCAGATCCGGCTGACTACGACGACCCCCACTCAGAGCTGGAGCCGCCTCGTGATCAACTGGAACAGCCCGGGCTCCTCGCGCTCGATCGGCGTCCAGAGCCGAAACGCCTCGACGACGTCCGCCCCCGGGCTCGCGACCGCCTCCTCGGATTCGGGGAGGACGACGGCGAGGTTGACCTCGTAGTGGCCGTGAAAGCCGTACGAGAGCATCGTCCGGTCGGAGAACCCGGCGACGTACTCGGCGAGCCCCTCGTCGATCGCCTCGGCGACCAGGACGAACGTGAAGTCGGTGCTGTAGTGGTGTTCGTCGGCGTCGATCCACCGGTCGGCGAGTTCGTGACCGAGCGAGACGAGGCGGTCGAGGTCGTCCCGCCGGACCGTACTCGCTCGCCGGGCGAAGAGGTGTTCGGCGAGCTCGTGGCGCGCGAACGAGAGCGAGGGGTGGAGGAAGTGCTTCTGGTTCCTGATCGTCATCCGGCCGTAGAGGTCGAACTGCTCGCCGTCGAACCGGTCGTCGCTCCGGAGGTCGTAGTTGTACGCCAGACGCCGGGCGACGCCGTCGAG